>CAXMRH010000266.1:0-6843 GCA_964196045.1 uncultured Chthoniobacterales bacterium
ACGATAGTGCCGTCGGGGCACCCGACCGCTCCACTACACAGGTCGCTCTACCTATCTGCCGGGCGAGTTCTCACGGATGCGATGTTCGCGCGCCGACGATCGCGTTGTTCGCAAGATTTGTATTCCGCCAACGCCTTCGCCGTGACCGTGTACTCAGAGAATGGTTCGCAGACGTTTGAGTTCCTCGCTGTCGAGCTCAAAGGAGCGCACGAAGTCATCACGTAGTCCGACTAGCCGGAGTCGCCGGCTCCACCCTCAACTCGGACATCGACAAACCTGTCCACCTGCCTTAATGTCGGGAAGCGCCACCACCAGAACGCCACGACGGCAAGGGTGCCCACTCCCCCAGTCACGATCGAACCCACGAGCCCGAGCACTTGCGCGGCGACCCCCGACTCCAACGAACCGAGTTCGTTCGATCCTCCGATGAATACATTCTCGAGGGCCACGACGCGACCGCGCATGCTCTCCGGTGTTGCGAGGGGAACAATGCTTGATCGGATGTAGACGCTGACCGCATCTGCGGCCGACAGCACGAAGATGGCACCGAACGCGAGGCCGTAGTTCGTGGACAGGCCGAGCACGATCGTGGCGAAACCAAATACGACAACCGTGAGCAGCAGGACTCTGCCCAAATTGCGGCGGAAGGCGATGAAGCTCAGGACGATGCTCATGGAAGCGGCGCCGATGCCGTCCGCGGCCCGCAACCAGCCCAGGCCAACTTCTCCCACCCCAAGACGATCTTCGGCAATAGCGGGAAGCAGGGCCGTGGCGCCACCCAAAAGCACGGCGAAGAGGTCGAGGCCAATCGACGCCAGGACTATCTCGTTGTTTCGGATATAGCGGAGCCCCTCGATCGCATCCCTCACGCCCTGGCGAGCTCCGGGATCGGTCTGAAGACGCTCCGTTTGGGGCTTCGGTACAAATGCCAACAGCAAGACGAATGAGATGGTGAGGGCGCCAGCGCCGAAGACATAGGGCAGCTCAGGCGAGATGACTGCGAGAAACCCTCCAGCGACGGGGCCGACGACAACTCCCATCTGGATACTGAGCGCCTTCAAAGACACGATCCGGTCGAGTTGTTCTGGGCCGACCAAGTCGATCGGCAGTGTTCGACTCGCCGGCGCAGCGACCGCCCGGGCGCCGCCGTACAAACCCGCAAAGACGAAGAACGGCCACACGTGAGTTGGGTCAGACCTCACGAACGCGGCAAGCCCCAGACAGACGGCGACTTCGAAGGTGAGCGGAACCGCATAGACGATGCGGCGATCGAACCGGTCGGCGATCGTTCCACCGATCGGTGACATGAAGACCACTGGGACAAACAGCGCGAGGCCGAGAAGACCCAGATCGAGGGGTCGCCCCGTGATGCCGAAAATCTGATCGCCCACGAACGTGACGACGGCCAGGAACGCCATCGTGTGACCAAAGTTGGCCAGGAGAAGCGCGCGCAAGCCGAAAGAAAGGGGTGGAGCGGTCTGGCGGGCCACGAGGCGAGCCTATTTGGCAGGGTCCTCCAACACTGCGATCACAATGACGCAAATACAGGGACATCCGACCCTATGCGCATATCTCGAAACTGACAGAGTGACTCGAAGCTGAAAGAGTTAAAAGAGCCGCATCTCGTCTGGAATGACGGAGGGGGAATCGTGGAAAGTTTCTGGCGGGCAACAGGGATCACGCTTGGAAAGCAGTGGAAACTTGTACTCCTTATCGTCGTCGTCATCTCAGCGGTACTTCTTCTTGGCTTGCGGCAACTGGAATTCGCAACGGGCCAGGACAGCTATCTGAACCCTGAGTCACAGATCGCTCTCGACAACTTCGAGTTCCAAAACGACTTTGGCGGCGAGACGGTCATCATGCTCTTCACCGCTGAGGACGGCGCTGCAGTTGACGTGGCCGACTTGTTCGGTGGCGCCAACTTGGCGGAGCTGGAGCGTCTCAACGCCGAGCTCGCTGAGGTCGACGGTGTCTACTCGGTCGTCACTCCCCTGACCTCGGTGACTTTCAGCCACAATCTGCTATCTGGTGGTATCGGATCTGGCGCGCTGATCTCTGCGCAGGGCCGCGACGAAGACGGCGCCGCGGTTCGCACTGCCGACATTGAGATCGCGCTCTCCCGCCTCGGCACCGCTGGCGAGCAGGTCATCGGCAACCCGACCTACAACGACCTCCTGATCTTCGGCAACGACAACTTCGAGCTCGTCGATGGGGCCCTCGTTCCCCCTGCCGACGATGAGCGGGCCATTCGGCTCTCCCTCGCCTCAACGTTCCCGAATCAACACACGTCCGTCGGCGGGGTAATCCTCGAGGGCAACGCAACACTCGACGAACAATCCGCCTCCACCGAGTTTATTCTCGACATTCTGGACACGGCCGAGTTCGAAGGCTTCGACCTCACCGTGACCGGTTCTCCGGTGTACCTGAAGGAAATCAACGACTATCTGAAGAGCGGCATGCTCACGCTCGGAGCTGCGGCTCTGGCCGTGATGGCCGTGGTCTTGGCCCTCATGTTCCGTGTTCGTTGGCGGCTGTTGCCTCTGCTGGCCGTAATCATCGGTGTGCTGTGGGCGTTCTCCATCGTGGGTCTCGTGGGGATCGACTTGTCGCTCGTGACTATCTCGGGTCTCCCGATCCTGATCGGGCTCGGCATCGACTTCGCTATTCAGATCCACAACCGAGTCGAGGAAGAAGTTGTCCTCGACCGAGATGAACATCCGATGGCCGAGACCCTTGCGAACATTGCCCCTGCGCTCATCGTCGCCACGGTCGTGGCGATCCTGGCCTTCCTCGCGCTGCAGATCTCGAAGGTGCCGATGATCCGAGACTTCGGCGTGCTCCTATCGATCGGCGTCGCTGCGCTGCTCATCACCGGAATCGTCATCCCCACGGCCATGCTCGGCATCCGAGAGTGGACGGTTTCGACCGACGAAGGTGGCGAGTCATTGGTCGAGCGCATCGTCATCAAGCTCGGAGGTCTCCCGACTGGGGTTGGGCCGTTCCTGATCGCCATCTCGCTCGCACTCTTCGTCGGCGGAGTGTTCGCCGAAGGCAGCGCGACGATCCAGTCCGACCCGATCCGGTGGATCGATCAGGGCAGCCAGGCGGTCGCGGACCTCGAGACCCTCGAGGACGAAACCGGTTTCGCAACGACACTTGGAGTGCTCGTTGAAGCTAACAACGTGTTCGATCCGGCAGTCATCACGCTCATTCATGACTTCACCGCTTCGGCCGAATCCGGTGGCGCCGTTGTGTCGACCTCGAGCCTCGTGAACACGATGGGCAAGATCATCAAGATCGAGGGCTCAACGCTGATGCCACCGACAAGCGACGACATCGTGGCTGCGGCTGCGGTGATGCCGCCAGATATCGCTCGGCTCTTGGTGCGCCCGGACCTCACGGCGACTCAGATCAACCTTCGGATCGCGCCGGCGAGCCTGGAAGAACGAGCCATGATCGTAGACGATCTGAAAGCAGATCTCGATGCCAAGATCGCTGCTCTCGACATTGCTGCCGGCAGCGTCCTCCTCGCGGATCTGCCTGTCGGCCAGGACGCAGTGAGCGCCACACCCGCAGGTCTGGCGACCGTCGGAATCGGGCTCCTCGAGAATCTGTCGGCCAATCGGGCGGCACTCACCTACCTCGCACTCATCGTGGCCGGCCTCTTCCTCGTCCTACGATTCCGCAGTCTTCCGAGGGCCGCTCTAGCACTCGTCCCGGTAATCCTCGCAGTCGGCATATCGGCCCTGGTTGTTGGGCTCTCGGGTATCGAGCTGAGCCCCCTGACGACGGTGAGCGGACCGCTGGTCGTGGCAACTTGCGCTGAGTTCTCTGTGCTCATCCTGGCCAGGTTCCTCGAGGAGCGCGGCCACGGTTTGTCATCGCACAAGGCGAGCCAACACGCTGCACGACGAACCGGCCGTGCCTTCTTCACCTCTGCGATGACCACGATCGGCGGTTTCGCCGTGCTGATCCTCTCGTCACTGCCGCTACTTCGAGACTTCGGCATCATCGTCACGTTGAATGTCGCAATCGCCCTGCTTTCAGCGCTCGTGGTCATGCCGCCGCTTGCAGTCTGGGTCGACGAACGCGGCTGGCTCGGCACACAAGACAAAGGTGACACCCCGATCGGTCGGTTGGCCGGAGTGAAGCTCGCCTCACCACCGAGCGGTACACCAGCGCTGGTCGCAGGCGCAGCAGCGGTGGCGCTCATCGTCGGAGCGCTCGTCATCTACAACTCGGCTGACACGTCCACTGGGGCATCGAGCGACGTTGCCTACGCGGCCATCGCGCTCCCCACGACGACCACGACTACGACAACGGCGACGACAACGACCGCTCCGCCGGTGACCGACGACGACGAGGATCCTCCTGTCGATGAGGGGCCCGCGATCGACCCTGCCGGCTTTGGCGATGATCGTCCTGAGTCCCTGATCGGTGGAACGTTGTTCGACCTGATGAGCGGTCAAGGCCAGGCGCCGAACGTGGCCAACTGTGTCATCGAGACACTCGCCAGTCGGGTCAGCGACAACGAACTTATCGCTTTGGGCTTGATATCCGCCGAACCAGCAGCGGTCGAACCCGTCGTGCAGGCTGCGGCCGACTGTGGTGTCGGAAGCGACGTCGTCGAAGCGGCGCTTGCAGCCTTCCTCGGAGGCTGAGGCCTGGCCAACGCAACGGCCCCCAAGGCCGTCAGCAGATCCACCCCGAATGTGACTACTGTACGTGTGCATGTCCGTGCTCCTGCTCAACGCTTCATATGAGCCGTTGCGGGTGATCAGCTGGAGGCGGGCGATCTGTCTGCAACTCGCCGATCGGGCCGATCTGATCGAATCGATCCCTGATCGCAGGCTGCACACGAGCGGTGGCGACGAATTCCCATTCCCGGCAGTTGTCCGACTTCGAGAGATGGCCATCGTGCCGTTTCGCCGGGGTAACTCGCCGATCACGCGCCGAGCGCTCACTTACCGAGACAGTGGAACTTGTCAGAAGTCCGGATGTGAACGGCGCGGTTCAACGATGGATCACCTACAGCCTCGATCGCGTGGCGGCGAGCACACGTGGCACAACGTCGTGCTGATGTGCGAGCAACACAACAATACAAAGAGCGACCGCACGATGGCTGAGCTCGGCTGGTCGCTGAAGACCTCGCCACGCGTGCCGAGTTACGACAGCCTCTACCTGCACGCAGCGCAGGTCCTGCCGCAGTGGAGTCAGTGGCTCAAGCGAAGCGAGCCGGTCGAGGAACTCGCGACATCGTGACACTCATGTCAGTGGCCGCCGCATAACGCGGCGTCTTCGGGCCGAGAGAAGTCTTCTCCGGGGCACAGGCTGGCTGACAGGTGTGCGGCGGGGATCGCACGAGGGCCCGTGTATGCAGCCGGGTTCTTTGCGCCGAAGTGTTCGATCCACGTGAGCCGACGGTTGTTTCCGACTAAGTCCCAACCACATTCGGCGAGCTTGGCCACACACTGACTGTGCACTTCGTCCATCAGCTTGGGGTTCCACGCGCCAAACCAGTCGCCGTGCAACGTCGAGCCATTCGGGGCCCGCGTGCCGTCGGGCAGAACATCTGACGAGATCCACCAGTCCTGCGTGTTTCCGTCGTGGTTGTCCGGGTTCCACGCAATGAAGAACTCGATCGAGGTGATGATCGTGGAACCTGGCGGACAGCTGTTCGTGTAATACCCGCGAGTCGGATAGCTCATCTGTGAGGTGGCATTGCCACTGTTCTCGCCAATCGACCCCGACAGGCACTGCGGGAACTTGATGTGGGCCAGCAGTGTTGCGGTGTTGCTGCAGGAAGGGATGGTGTTTTGTCGCTGCTGTACTGGCCGGTTGAGGTTGGTGCCTTGGGCCCCTGTTTCCTGACACGCCCATTCGACATAGGGGTTCGACGCAGCACGACCGGCGATCATCCCCAACCCCTCGGGAGGTTTCTGAATGGTGTCGAACGATCCGTCGTGCGACTTGTAGTACAGCTCGATGCGACTAGGGATTCGGGCATTTCCGCTGGAATCGAACACTGCAGGAATCCAGTACGCACTCCGATTTCCTTCAAAGCCGTTGCAGCTGCTGGACCCGCTGTCTCGCAGTGAGCGATACGTCGATGAGGCGCTGGCCAGGCTGTTCCCGAAGTACATGTGCAGGTGGGCCTTGCCGGGGGCGCCGGGGTTGACGAGCGCATCGTCATAGTTGAAGTGGGAGAACGAACACTGGGTCCGGAACTGCCCGAGGTGTTTGTTCGCGGTCAGTGGTCCGAGGGCGATAGTCCGGTCCGATGACTCCGTGAACGATTGCCAATTCATCTGGCTAGCCGGGGTCGAGAGAAACTGCGTCCGCCCATCCATGCTCGTGTTCCGAACGGGCCAGTTCGTGAAGGTGTTCGTGGTGAAGGCGGCTCCAACAGCTTGGTTCGTTGGGGGTTGTTGGGTCGTCGTTGGTGCCGGAACTGTCGTTGACGGTTTGGGTATGGCAGCAATCGCAACAGGCGGCCGCGCGGTGGTCGAGGAAGGCTGGGCTGTCGAGGAGGGGCTGGAAGCGCCAGTCGTGGTCGTCTGCGACTCTGAGGTCGTAGGGACGGCAGCCTCAGCGTCTACCGAGACGAGCGATGGAGAAGCGGAGGCCGCTCGTGAGGTCGTGATTTCGTCAGAGGTGCGTGTCGTCGTTGTGGTCGCCTCGGCCGTCGGGTTGCCGACCTGACGTGAGAACACCGGTTCGGCGACGTATGGAGGTGATGTCGAATCTTGGCTCGCTGCGTCGACGACCAATCGTGTGGGGGCGGGGCCAGCCGTCAGCATCGATGCCAGCAGAAGACCAATCACGGCCGAGGCGACGAACACA
>CAXMRH010000267.1:0-6766 GCA_964196045.1 uncultured Chthoniobacterales bacterium
CAAGAGGGTCGCCATGGTCGGCGATGGAATCAACGACGCCCCAGCGCTCGCTCAGGCCGATCTCGGAATCGCTGTCGGAACCGGCACCGATGTCGCCATCGAAGCTTCAGATTTGACCATTGTGTCGGGCGACCTCAGGGCGGTAGCAGACGCCATCGCGCTCTCTCGCCGCACGTTGTCGACAATCAAAGGCAACCTGTTCTGGGCCTTCGCCTACAACAGCGCGGCCATCCCTCTCGCAGCCTTCGGTGTGCTCAACCCCATGATCGCTGCCGGTGCGATGGGGATGTCATCGCTGTTCGTCGTGAGCAACAGCCTCCGCCTCCGCAGTTTCGCCGGCTACCGGCGCACAGAAGTTTGACCTGTCATCCCAACCCGAAAGAGAGCTCGCACAATGACCACACCAACAACGTTCAACGTCCCCGATATCAGTTGCCAACACTGCATCGATGCCATCACACGCGAGGTGACGACGGTAGACGGAGTCACCGACATCGCGATTGATCTCGATGCCAAGACCGTCGCTGTCGTGGGCGGAGACCTCTCGGCTGTCAGTGCCGCGATTGACGAAGCCGGCTACGACGTCGCCTGAGCTTCGCTGGGCTAGGTCGGCCGGTCGGCTGTCGTCCCGACCTAGAGACCCTTGGTCAATCATCGGTAAGGTTCGCTGGGCTGATGGAGACCAGAAGGAGCCGCCATGTTGAGTGAAGGTCTGGAAACGCTGCCGATCGTGGGGGAGAGCGCCGTCGCTGAGGTGCTCGAGTGGGGCCCACTCCTCGATGTTCTCGAGACAGCGATGGTCGACTTCTCCGCAGGCAATGTCGCACAGCCCGTCCGTCAGATCGTCCCGGTCCCTGGACACGACGCGATCATGGCTGCAATGCCAGCGATCGGTGCTGAGGCCATGGCCGTCAAGATCGTGACGCTCTATCACGACAACGCAGCGAATGGCCTTCCCTCGCACCAAGGCGTGATCATGGTGCTCGACAAAAACAACGGGTCACCGCTGGCGTTACTGGACGGCCGGTTGATCACCGAGATGCGGACGGCTGCTGGTTCTGCCGCGGCCGTCCGCAAACTGGCGGTGGCCGCCCCCGAGGTAGTCACGATCCTTGGGAACGGGGTTCAAGCTCGTGCTCACGCCGAGGCCTTAGCGGTTGTGCGGGACTGGAGCGAATTGCGCCTTTGGGCGAGGAACGCGGAGCGGGGCCAGGCATTGGCGGAGGAGATCGGAGCAATCTGGTTCGATGACGCCGAAGCAGCCGTTCGACAAGCGGACATCGTCGCTTGTACCACGGCAGCCAAAGAGCCCATCGTGCATGGAAGCTGGCTGAAGCCTGGCGCGTTCGTCACGGCGGTGGGATGGAACACCCCAGACGGGCGCGAGCTCGACACCGCAGCGATGGCCAATACGGTGATCGTCGAGTCGGTCGACGCTGCACGAGACCAGGCTGGCAACATTCGCGGCTCAGGCTGTGAAATCTTCGCGGAGATCGGTGAGGTTTACGCCGGTATCAAGACGGTTCCCGAAGGTGCAACGATCATCTTCGACTCCGTCGGTATAGCGATCATGGATGCCGTCGCGGCACAGCTCGCCTACGACCTCTGGCGGGCTGGAACGTAGGCCGGCGCGATCGGCTCAGTAGGAGCCTGACCAACCTTTGAATTTTGGACCGTAAGGAGTCACATGCGAGCAGCGATCTTCCATGGCAGAGGTGATATCAGGGTGGAAACTGTTCCGGACCCTGTGGTCGCTGCTGGCGAACTGTTGTTGGAGGTGCACGCCGCTGGGATTTGTGGCACGGATGCCCACGAGTTTTCTGCTGGCCCGCACATGTTTCCGATTCACACGAAACATTCGGTGACCGGTCATGTCGGCCCGATGATTCCGGGTCACGAGGTAACCGGTCGGATTGTGGAGATCGGCGCCGGAGTGGACGGGTTCGCGATCGGGGCGATCGTTGCTTCTGGCGGAGGAATCTGGTGTGGCGAGTGTGAGGCCTGTAACGCTGGTCGAACAAATCTCTGCGAGCGTTACTCCACGATTGGGCTCAGCAGAAATGGTGGACTCGCCCAATACTGTCGGGTTCCCGCGATTACCTGCCTTGCTATCGAGCAATATGGGATCACCGAGGACACGGCAGGTCTCGGTCAACCCATGTCGATCGGCGTGCATGCAATGCGCCGTGGTCGACTGGCAGCTGGCGAAGACGCCGTCATTGTGGGAGCCGGAGGTATTGGTGCGTTCCTCACCTATGCCGCTTCACAACAAGGGGCGTCGGTCGGTGTGGTTGACCTCGACGCAGGCCGGCTCGAGGTCGCGTCTCGGCTGGGAGCGCAGCACACCCATATTGCTAGCGAAGGGTCAGCAGAAGAGGCATTCGCGGATCATCACCTGAAGCCTTCGGTGGTTTATGAGGTTTCCGGACATGCTGCTGGCCTCGCTACAGCTCTTGAGCTCGTCAAACCGGGCGGCCGCTTGGTTCTCGTCGGTCTTCATGACGGGAATCTCGCCGCGAACGCTCGTGAGCTAACGCTCTCCGAAATCGAGGTCATCGGCACCAACGCTCATGTATGTGATGTTGATCTGCCCAGAGCACTCGAGCTCCTCGGAGCGCGCTCCACGCCATGGGACGACGTCGCGCCCGTGGCGTTACCTCTCGACGAACTGGTCAGCGAGGGCATCACCCCCATCGTCGAGGGTTCGTCGAAACAGATCAAGACGTTGATCGATCCATGGTCAGAGTTAGCTCGTTCAACGGTCCATCACTCGTAGGAACTTCGTAGGAATTTCCTCGCCGTTCCCTCGGGACTCCCTGCGTCGGCTCCTAGACGATGAACAAAAGCAACGACGAGGAGCTCACCCATGACCGACCCAGAAATCCCTCGCTTCTCCCGCCACGAGCAGGAGTCGGAGATTTTCAACGCCATAAAGGAGACAGGCGTCGTCATCGTCGAGAACCTCATCGACCACGATGCAGTCGACGCCATCCTCACCGAGACCGAAGCGCATCTTAGACAGATCGACCCGGCGATGATCCACATCAACGACGTCCTCCAGGGCTTCTATGCGGGTACCAGGAACGTCACTGGTCTTGCTAGTAAGTCACCTACGTTCGTGAACGCTTTACTGCTCAACCCTCTGCTGTTGAGAGCGGCCGAGGCGATCGTCGGTCCGGCCTGTGCCAGCCTCAGCCTCAACGTGGGACAACTCATCGTGCGCGAACCTGGAGCCGAGCAACAATGGCTTCATCGCGACGACGACGTCTGGTCGTTCGTTCCCGACCCGCACCCCCAACTCGAGCTCAGCTCGGTGACGGCCCTGTGTGATTTCACTCGGGAGAACGGGGCAACCGTTGCCGTGCCCGGGAGTCATCGTTGGGAGTCGGGGCGGCAGCCCGAGTCCGACGAGTTGGCCTACGCCGAGATGCCCGCTGGATCGGCGATCGTCTACCTCGGCTCGACCATCCATGGCGGGGGCGTCAACAGCACCGAGCAACCTCGGACCGGTGTACACATGAGTTATGTCGCCGGATGGCTGCGCACGGAAGAGAACAACTGCCTTTCGACCCCGCCCGCAATAGCACGGACTTTGCCCCGCCGGGCCCAGGAACTCTTGGGGTACGGAATGCACGACGCAGCAGCGATGGGCGGCGGGTACCTCGGCGCCGTTGATCTACGCGACCCGGCAGACCTCCTGGCGGCGGGTGAGATCTGATCGAAGGGGCTGCGCAAGTCCCTGGCCAATCGGCCGATCAACCCGTGGTGAGGTACAGGATCTCCGCCGCTGCCGGCTCGGCCGCTGATCCGGTGTACGTAGCGATGTGGACGGCGTCATCACTCCCGACCGCGAGACTGACCAGTTGTTCGAGAGGAGTGTCGGCGGCCTGCAAGGCCTCGGCCACGGCCCACCCGTCGCCTGCCCTGGTCGCGTGACGGACGACCTCCAAGTCCCCGAAAGCGATATGGGTCGAACACGAGTGACGAGAAACGTCCGACGTCACCCGCAGCGTCGACCGTCTCCAACTGCCACACCCCATCGGCAAGGGAGGCGAATATGAGGTCGGCCGAGTTGTTGTCGAAGTACGAGAGCCCGACTTGGTCAGCGCTCGACACCGCCAGCGCCACGTTCCACTCGTACTCGATTGGCCCGCTACCAATGGCGGTCACCGACCAGCCGTCGGCGCCCAGCTCGTAGTACTCCACACCGTCTTGGCTCCCGAACTGCTGAGGGTCGATGCCAGCTGCACGGACGATGCCGTCGCCCCCGATAGCTAGGGTGCTGTCCCAGCCGTCGTGGCTATCGTCCTCGGCGGCACCAGCTGTCCACGAGTCGTTGGCCTCAACGGCATGTGTCAGATCGCCGAGGTGGCTCTCAAATGTGTCGGCTTGGTGGTCGTGATAGACGACATGGGGGAGACCATCGGGATCGAAGTCGAGCCCAATTGGACCGTAGAAGTAGCCCTCGACGATTCGCTCCTCGCTCCATCCTTCGGCTCCCGAGGCGAAGGACACGAAGCCCTCACCGATTGCTTCCGACAAGCACGCGACGGCCGGCCGGTCTTCGGCGTCGAGAGCCAGAACAGGCTTGACCCCTGCGCCAAGTTGCTGGACAGTCCACCCATCGGCGACCGTTATCGCGTCAGAGCTCGACTGGTCATCGGCTTCCTCGTCCGGAGAGGAGTCGCTGTTGCTGTCGTCGTCTCATGGTGCGCGTCCGGACCACTAACCCCGTGGAACCGGCAAGGAATGCCCGGCTCGCGAGTTACTTTCAAGCGCCCAGCGCGGCGAGCCTCTACACGCCCAGTATTTCGGCCGCCATCTGCGTTCCTTCAACCCGGGCCGTGATCTTGGCGAAGGCAGTGTCGCGGCTAGTCGCGACGTCATCGCTGAAGGGTGAGTAGCCGCAGTCGTCGGTCGTGCCGAGTTGGCCAACTGGGATGTGCATAGCAGCGGCCAAGACGCGGTCTCGCACGACTTCTGGGGTTTCGACGGTCTCGTTGCAGACGTCGATCACACCAACAAAGACATGCTGGTGCGGCTGGAGATGTGTCGCAACCGCAGCCAGTGCTGGCGCGGGGTCGGCTTCGCTGGCCATCTGCATGAAGAACCGACCACAGTCGAGCGTCATGAACTGTGGGATGAGGGCCGTGTAGTCGATGTCGGCGCTGTGCGTTGCATCGTGGTCGCCCCCAGGGCAGGTGTGCACGCCAATGCGTTGACGTTCGTCGGCGCTGAACGTTGCGAACACCGCGTTATTGAGATCGATGAATTGCTGCAGCAACCCACCCGAGGGGTCGAGTTTGAGCGCCAATCGGCCTTCGGTGAAGTCGACCTGAACGCTGTCGGCGCCAGCATCGAAGCAGCTTTGGATGTCTGCCGACGCTTGCTCGACGAGATCGGCGACGAACTGGTCATGGTCGTAACCTTCGATGGCGGTCTGGGGGTACAGCAGTCCCATGGCTGATGCGGCGATCACGGCTTGTTTCACGGGCCGGTCGGTGAACTTCTTTGCCCGTTCTACGTAGGTGCCGGCCAGGTTCTGGTACTGGAATGGTCCTTCAGTGAGCACGGGAAGTTGTCGTACGTGGCCGTCATCGAAAAGGATCTCCACCCCGTCCGGCGAGAGGCTGGTGAGACCCTCGAGCGGGTAGGTGGCGAAGCTGGACTTTGCCTGTTCACCGTCGGTGACGACTGGCGAGCCAGACTCCTCGAATCGGGCGATCGTGTCGGCGACGGCGCCGTCGACCACTTCTTCGTACGTGGCGGAGTCCATCGAGCCGTCGGCGTGAGCGGCCATTGCGCTTAAGAGCTCGGCGGTTCGTGGCACGCTGCCAACGGGTTCAGTTGGAATGGCCATAGCAGGAGTCCCCTCGTTGACTAATGCTGGCGACGCTATCGGAACAGCGCATCTCGAACCGGAAAGTTGGAGGCCGGTCACGTTTCGCCTGGGCTACGGTCACGTGATCGCTACTCAACGGAACGAGCTCGGGACGATCCTGCCTAACTCGAAGCGGATCCGCGGCTTTTCCGATGGTCAGTTGGTGGTGGACAGCGCTGACGTGCTCGGCGTTTGGGACAATCGCCATTATCCCTCCTGGTATTTTCCGTTGGACGACGTGCTCGTCGATCTCGAGCCGTCAGGCGAGACTCATGATGTCGCCGGAGTCGGAGTGGTCCTGGTTCACGATGTTCTTCTTGGGAGCAGGCGGTTGATCGGACCGGCAGTCGTGCCCGACATGTCGTGCGAGCCGGCCGTGCAGGGTCGGGTGCGGTTCGATTTCGACGCGGTGGACCGGTGGTTTGAGGAGGACGTCGAGGTCTTCTCCGAACCGCGAAATCCGTACGTCCGGGTAGATGCATTGCAGTCGTCTCGACACGTAAAGGTGTGCCACGCTGGGGAGGTCGTGGCGGAAACGACGAAGCCGGTGTTGCTGTTCGAGACCGGCGTGGCGACCCGGTTCTATGTGCCGGCTGTGCACGTTCGCTTGGACTTCCTTGCTCGCAGCGATAGGTCGACGAGCTGTCCCTACAAGGGTTTTGCCTCGTATTACTCGATCACGGTGAACGGAAGTGAACTCGAGAACTCGGCGTGGACCTATCAAACGCCATTCCCAGCCGTCACCTCCATTGCGGGAATGATCTGCTTCTACACGAACCGTCTCGTCGTCGAGGTCGATGGCATCCGAGTGACGACGTAGCTCACGTTCATCGCCTTGACTTCCTGGGATACGACGGGGCTGCTCTGCGGGGAACCCTGTCATCC
>CAXMRH010000268.1:0-9456 GCA_964196045.1 uncultured Chthoniobacterales bacterium
GCTGCCGATCATGGCGTCTGGCGCTCGACATTGAGTGGGTGGCAAGAGAACTATCCACTCGCCTACGAAGACGCGGAACCAGGCGGAAAGCTCAAGCCACAAATGGTCCTTGAGCGTCTGCATGCGCTGTCGCCCGAGGACACGATCGTGGCGTCCGGCGTCGGACAACACCAGATGTGGGCCAGCCAATACTGGAAGTTCGAACGTCCCTACACCTGGTTGAACTCCGGCGGACTCGGAACGATGGGGTACTCGATTCCAGCTGCCATCGGTGCGAAGGCGGGCAAGCCCGACGCCACTGTCTGGGCGGTCGATGGAGATGGCTGCTTCCAGATGACGTGTCAGGAGCTGATCACCGCTTCGGTCGAGCGAATCCCAATCAAGGTCGCCCTGTTGAACAACAGCTTCCTAGGAATGGTTCGTCAGTGGCAGGAGATGTTCTACGACAAGCGCTATTCAGAGGTCGATCTCGGCGGACCTGTCCCTGATTACATCAAGCTGTCCGAGGCGATGGGGTGCGTCGCGATTCGTGTCGAGGATCCGGACGAGGTTGATGCGGCCATCGAACGAGCGAACTCCATCAATGACCGACCGGTGGTGATCGAGTTCGTCACGGAGTCCGCTGAGAACGTGTACCCGATGGTGCCCGGGGGCAAGACGAACTCAGAAGTTGTCGTTCCTCCATTCCAACTCAAGGACGGCGTCTGATGAAACGTTCACAAATGGAACACGTCCACACGTTGACTGTGCTCGTCGAGAACAAGGCTGGTGTGCTCGCACGAGTCGCTGGTCTCTTTGCTCGACGGGGGTTCAACATCGAGTCCCTCGCCGTGGCACCCACCGACGAGCGGTTCAGTCGTATCACGATCGTCATCGATGCCGAGTCAGCACCCCTCGATCAGATTATGAAACAGCTGGACAAGCTGATCAACGTTGTCGACATCACGGAGCTCTCGACTCAATCGTCTGCTCTTCGCGAGATGGTCCTCGTGCGACTCGGTCTGACAGGGGAGGATAAAGTGGCTGAGGTTCGCCAGCTCGTCGACGGCTTCAGCGGAAGTGTCATCAGCGTGCAGGGCACACAGATGATGATTTCGCTCTCGAGCCGACCACGTGACCTGGACGAATTCCTCTCCCTGCTCCGTCCCTTTGGTATCGAAGAGCTCCAGCGAACGGGAGCAATCGCAATCCCCGGCATCGAGTAACCTTCGACCGCAGTCCGTTCAAAAACCAGCAAAACCTTCGTCCTAAACCAAGTTCCGAAAACCAAGGGAAGAAAACCAGTGGCAAACATCTACTACGAAAAGGATGCCGACCGTTCGCTGATCGCGGACAAGAAGGTCGCCATCCTCGGCTATGGCTCGCAGGGCCACGCGCACGCGTTGAACCTGAAGGAGTCGGGCATCGATGTGCGAGTGGGTCTTCGCGAGGGATCGTCCTCGAAGGCCAAGGCCGAAGAGGCTGGTCTCACCGTGCGGTCCATCGCTGATGCCACTGCCGAAGCCGACGTCATCATGATCCTCCTGCCTGATACCGAGCAGGCCCAGATCTACGAAGAGCACATCCTTCCGAACCTTCAGCCCGGAAACGCGTTGGCCTTCGCCCATGGCTTCAACATTCGCTTCGATCTCATCAAGCCGTCGGATGACCTCGACGTAATCATGATCGCTCCGAAGGGTCCTGGCCACCTCGTGCGCCGGACATACGTCGAAGGCGGCGGTGTCCCATGCATCATCGCGGTCGAGAACGACGCCAGCGGATCCGCTATGGGCCTCGCCCTCGCCTACGCTGACGCAATCGGTGGCGCTCGTGCTGGTGTCATCGAGACCACATTCACCGAGGAGTGCGAGACCGACCTGTTCGGCGAGCAGGTTGTGCTTTGTGGCGGTACCAGCGAGCTGGTCCGTAGCGGCTTCCAAACTTTGGTCGATGCTGGCTACCAGCCCGAGATCGCCTATTTCGAGTGCCTGCACGAACTGAAGCTCATCGTTGACCTCATGTACGAAGAGGGAATCTCGGGCATGCGTTACAGCGTGAGCGATACAGCCGAGTACGGCGATCTCAGCCGTGGCCCCCGCATCATCGACGACGGAACGCGCGAACGCATGAAGGCAATCCTCACGGAGATCCAAGACGGAACCTTCGCCGAGGAATGGGTGAACGAAGCACGCTCCGGGCGCAAGAACTTCCTCGCCATGGAAGAGGCCGGCAAGGATCACCTCATCGAAAAGGTGGGTTCCGAACTTCGCGGCATGATGCCATGGATCAGCGCTGGCAAGCAGTCTGTCCAGGACGCCGCCGGCGGCCAAGGCTAACCCGCCTCCCATTTTCAAAATTTGTAGGTCCGAGCGCGCATGGCGTGCTCGGACCTACGAATTTCTCAGGAAGAGGCGCGCCATTTCGACGAGTTGGCGTGGTTCGTCGGCGTACATCGACCAGAGGATCTCCTGGATGTTCCAGCCGAGGGACTTGGCGCGGTTTCGCTTTCGGCGATCGCGTTCGACATCGTCGCGCCCGAAGTGCCACTCGAGGCCGTCGAGTTCCCACGCTTTCTTCAGCGCGGGCCAGGCCAGATCTGCCTGAAGCACATGGCGGCCTATGTCATCAACAATTCGGTATTCGAGCGTGGGCTTGGGCAGTCCGGCGTCTACGAGCAGATTCGAGACTAGGCGACTGAACTCGGACAGGGGAACGGTCTGGTCGCCGAGTCGGTGGTCGAGCAGGGTGCGAAGGGTGAAACAACCATTTCGGCCTTGCCGAGAGTGGGTCCGGAGCACCTCGATGAGTTCCAGCCACGAGGTCAGATTCTTTCGAATCGCTGCCTCGGCGACCTTTTCCGCGCGGTGGTATCCGAGGACGCCGGCACAGTCGAGGATCGTGCGGTTTATTCCAGTCACGGGGATTCCGCTGATATCCGTCGCATCTCGCCTGTCCCACTGAGTCGAGCGATGGATTCGAAGACCGGGCAGCCCCCGCCAAGATGATTCGGGGATCGTCAGCTCGATCGGCGGCTGATTGAAACCGTCAAGTTGCCACAATGCCGCAGCACATCGATGCGAGGCGATTCCTCCAGACGACAGCGCGGCGGCCAGGAGCCGACTTTCCCAGGACGGGGGAGTTGCGCTGTGGCGATAGACCCCGCGGTGGACAGCAAGCCAGTCTCCGCTCTTGAGCAGTCTGCTGATCTGAGATCGTGATACACGGGCTTCGACAAGAACCTGCCTGCGAGTCGCAAGCCCATGTTGGGCGCGAAAGATGTCGTGAATGTGCATGGGGTTCCCGGTAAACGTCGTTTCCGGGGGAAGTCATGAAAGGAGTCTCGCCATCACCTGTGACATCAAGAAAATTCGTAGGTCCAACACCGTCTAGAGTGTTCAGAACTACGAATTTTCGAGGAGCGGAGACTAGTAGCTGCCCTTTTGTAGGAGGACGGCGGGAATCGTGCGAAGGATGATCGTCAGGTCCGTGACAAGCGTCCAGTTATCGACGTAGTAGAGATCGAGTTGGCCGTAATCGTCGACATCCGCGCCGCCGTCGAGGCGGCCACCGACCTGCCACATGCCCGTGATACCGGGTTGTACCCGAAGCCGGTTGCGAAGCACCGGCTGCCACTGGTCAACCTCGGAAGGGAGTGCAGGCCGTGGTCCAACGATGCTCATTTCACCCCGAAGCACATTGATGAATTGCGGGAGTTCATCAATTGATGTCTTGCGAAGTAATCGTCCGATCCTCGTGATTCGGGGATCGTCCTTGATCTTGAAGAGAGGACCCTTGGCCTCGTTGAGATGACGGACGTTCTCGAGCTGATTCTCGGCATCGACGACCATCGTGCGAAGCTTGTACACCTCAAATTCTTCGCCGTCTCGACCGATTCGCACCTGCTTGAAGAAGACGGGTCCGGGACTGGTGATTCTGATTCCGATCATGGCAGCAAGCAGAATCGGCGAAGACGCAACGAACAGAATCGCGCCGAGCAAATAGTCGAACGTCTGCTTCGCGTGTGCGCGCCAGCCGGCACGCTCGACGGGCTCGATGTACACCATCGGGAAACGTCCCAAAGGGCGGATGGTGAGACGGTCTGAGGCAATGTCACATAACGTCGAGGACAGCTCGACGTGAACGTCGTTCTCGGTGAGTGTACGGATGAGCTGGTTACTCGTTCCAACTTCGATGCCTGTGGCTGCGATGATGACACCACCAGCATTCGCCGCTTTGATCGCAGCAAGCGCCTTGCCCGTGTTCGCGAGGTCCGCCATTCCACCCTCAAGCTCGTCTTCGAGGTAGCCGAGGACTCGGTAGCCGTGTGATGCGTCGCGGTCGAGCATGTCGCGAACGAACGCGGCCTCGGCGTTTTTGCCGACCATGAGCACGTTGCGAAGGTTCTGACCATTCGAGCGAGCTCGTTTGAACATGTACCGAGCGACGCCGCGCTCGATGCCGACGACGAACAACATCACGACGAATGCGATCACGACGAGAGCTCGAGACAGGATGATCTGAGCAAAGATCGAGATCGCGAAGACACCCATGAATCCGTAAAAGATCGCTTTGACGACGCGCTCGGCCTCATCTGCGCTTCGGGCAATGTGGCGAGAGCGATACAAGAATTGGCGAGTGAAACTTACCGGCCACACCGGGAACGTGAGGGCGAACAGCCAAAAGTAACTTCCCGGGCCGACAGGGTCTTCCGGGTTCACCACTTGGTGGAGCGCGTTGGCGATCAAGAGCGACAGCGCAACCGCGTTCAGGTCTGCGATGAAGACCGCAGCTTTTCGTGCGTTGAATCGTGAAGCTCGTTCGGAGGGGTCGCCAAAAACCGCTGTCGCTGGGTTTAATACGACCCCAGGCTCCTGAGCGTTCGTATCGCTCGAGTTAGGCGTTGAGGGCATTGGATTGGTTGCTTCGCTCACGTTCGTCGGATTGTGGTCAAGCCTAGGCGGCGCCACCCATCAAAATTCGGGGGAACTCGTCGCGAGGGCGCTCACTCTCTCTCTTCGGCACCTACCTCAGGCACCTGATCTTTTTTGGGTATGAACTTCAGGCTGTCGGTATCCAGATCAGCGTGAATTCATCGACCGAGATGTCCGCCTTTTCGAGCGGCACAGCGATCTCCTCGATCGACTTTGCACGATCATCCCAGTCTGCCTGAATCTCGAACAACGAGTCGGTGAGTTCGGTCTCCAACTCGTCCAGTTCATCGACCTTCTCTTCCAGCCTGTTCTGCGCAGTTCGGAGCCGCTCCTCTGCGTTTGCTTTGACGCGTCCTTTCGACGAGGCCCTGCGCGCGCCTCCGAGAATGCTTCGCGTGGACCGTCGGCCTCCGAGCACGCCGAGCACGGACATGCCGATGTCGAGCAGTCGGTCGCGACCTCGTGAGCTGACGTCGCTTTCGAGTTCCCGGATCCGGTCTTCGCTCTTGTCGATCGCTGCCCGGACTCGATCTGACCTGGTTTCGAGCGTGCCTCTCAGCTTTGCGACGTCGGCATCTGCTCGCTCTTCAGCTTCCCTGTCGCAGCGGAAACCAAAATCCTCTATCGACTCGTCGATCCGTGAGGTCAGCTTCAACTCGGGGTTGGTATAAAGCGCGAGGGTCTGCTCGCGATAGAGCCTGTCTTTGAGCTGGGTTTGTGCCTTCGAGAAGAGCGTCTTTGTGTGAATCTTCGCGTCCGGAAGCACGAAGACGCAGTCGCCCCCCGGTTGATCGGTGCGGAGATCGCGGTCGTCGTAGTCGACTTCGACGGCGTCTCTGACTTCGATCTCGTCATCGATGGGATAAATGACTGCCTCCCACTCAACCTCATGACGCAGATCGGCCTTCGTATCGTCGAACAACAGCCTGACGCGCGCGGCGACTCCCGCCACTAGTCGTGTGCCGGCTGGATCACCACCAACGCTCTCGAGCCACGGCGCAGCCGCATCAACGAACCGAACGTCGATTCCATCGGCGACGTCGGGGGCGAGGGTTGATTCGTCATCGCTCAGCGGGCGGGATTCGTCGTCAGGCGGCTCGTCGACCCGAGCCGCTGCCGCGCCAGATGCGCCCTCCCGTCCCTCGTCCCTCGCTCCTAGGCCGCCGGAGGCTGCTTTGGTGTCTTCCATGAGGTCGGCGATCTGGGTACGGGTGAGGGGCCCAGGGAGGTAGCTCATGGCCCACCGGGTGCCGAACACCTGTGGCACATCGGCTCGCGTCTGATGCAGTAGGAACTGTCGCTTGTCCAAGGCCGAGATCAGGTTCGACAGCTCGTTCGTGTCCGCTCCGCCGCCGGCGGCGCTCATCCCCTCGAGGAGCCGATCCTTGTCTCGTTCAGTTTGAAGTCGTCCAACCATCCAAGTGCCCGCGTTCGAGAGCGCCTTGTAGTCAACGTCCATCGGATTCTGAGTTGCGAGCACAAGCCCGACGCCAAACGCTCGGGCTTGTTTGAGGATGGTGAGGATTGGTTTCTTCGAAGGGGGTTGCGCCGTAGGCGGGACATAGCCGAAGACCTCGTCCATGTAGATGAGCGCTCGCAGCTCAGGCGTTCCGGCTTGCTTTCGCATCCAGGTAACGACCTTTGAAAGGACGAGCGTGACGACGAACTGGCGCTCGATGTCCGATAGGTGAGCAATCGAGATGATCGAAGCTCTCGGTCCGTTGTTCAACATGTCATCGAGGTCGAGTGGGACACCTTTGGTCCACGAAGCGAAGGACGGCGACGCCAACAGGCCATTCAGCTTCATGACGAGCGCAGTACGGTCCTTCGCCGGGTAGAACGCATCGAGGTCGAGCACCCCGAGCTTTCGCATCGGGGGATCCTGGATCTGCCCGAGAAGCGTCGAAAGGTCGAGATCTTGCCCAGCCGACCACGATCGATGGATGAGGTTCGATAGGAGAATGTGTTCACGGCTCGTCAAAGGGTCTGCATCGATATCTACAAGTACGAGTAGAGAAGAGACGAGCCCTTCCACTTCGTCGGCCAGAGCTTCGGAATCGGCGTCATCGGGAGCGGAAAGATCCCCGATGATGTCCAGACCCACGCCCGAGTCGGAGCCCGGCGTATAGATGGTGAAGTCCGCCTTTTCCCGGAGGGTTTTCATTCGGTCGCCGCTGATCCCCCAACTCTCGAGGCCGTTCTTCCACATTTCGGCGGTCTTGGTCGCATGTTCACCGACCGAGATCCCCTCTCGAGCAGCATCCGCAGGATTCACCCACGGCTCGAAGTCACCACCTGAAAGCTCGGGGAACGTGAGCAACAAGTTTCCCATGTCGCCTTTGGGATCGATGATGATCGTCGGAATTCCCTGTAGCAGCGCCTCCTCCAACATGATCAAGCTCAGGCCGGTCTTGCCTGATCCGGTCATGCCGACGATCACGCCATGCGTCGTCAGATCGCTTGCCTCGAGATGTACAGGGTCCCCAGTACGTTCACCAGTGGACGGGTCAAGGACGCCACCGAGATACAGGTGGCCGGCGGGTACGTCAGTCATGCTGCGATGGTAGCCCCGCTTGTTCTGTCTTTCCCGCTCGTTCCTCGCTCCCGGCAATCGCACATTCGCCTTCGGCTCGGTGTGCTCTGCGGACTGCCGGAGGCCGCGAGCCGTTCGTCGTCCCTCCTCACTCCCGTGCTGGCGTTTGTTTGTGCGTATACAGACACACGCGTGTCTTCGCGATGTTTCAGCCCGCCAGGGATGAAACTCGGTTAGTGAGCGCAGCGAACGGCGGGGAGTGAGCCGGAGGCGATCGACCATGTAGGTATCCGGGGATCTCGACCGGAAGTGTCGAGCGAGACAGAGAGCTCGCGTAGCGACGACGTCGGCTACGCCGGATGTCGGGCGGAAGTCCCGACGTGTTAAAGCCGCTCGATGACCATGGCCATGCCTTGGCCTCCGCCGACGCACATCGACTCGACGCCGTAGCGGCCGCCAGTGTCCTCGAGGCCGTTCAGCAGCGTGGTCATGATGCGTGCACCGGTCATGCCGAAAGGGTGGCCCAGAGCGATCGAGCCGCCGTTGACGTTCAGCTTCTCCTCGGGGATGCCCAACTCGTCGGCGGAACCGAGAACCTGGACTGCGAAGGCCTCGTTGATCTCGAAGAGGTCAATGTCATCGACGGTCAGCTCAGCCCGCTCGAGTACCTGGCGAATCGCATCGATCGGACCGAGGCCCATGATCTCGGGATTAAGGCTCGAAACCGAGCTTGCGACGATGCGGGCGAGTGGCTTGATTCCGAGTTCAGCGGCCCTCGTGTCGCTCATCACGACCACTGCGGCTGCACCGTCGTTGAGGGGGCAGGCGTTGCCAGCGGTGATTGTTCCGTCGGGGCGGAACACGGGCTTGAGCTGGCTAACACCCTCGAGTGTCGTTCCGTCACGGATGCCATCGTCCTGGCTGACGACCGTTCCGTCAGGAAGTGTGTACGGCGAAATCTCGCGCTCGAAGAACCCGCGGTTGCGAGCTGCCTCTGCGCGGTTCTGGGATCGCACGCCCCACTCGTCTTGGCGCTCACGGCCGATGCCAGTCATCTGTGCCACGTTCTCTGCCGTCTGACCCATGGCGATGTAGATGTCTGAGGTCTCTTCTGGAGTCCACGCCTCGCCGCCGCCGGCTGAACGCTCCGCTGAACGGGCTTCTGCATCGGAAAAAGAGTCGTTGTGTGAGCCGGTGTCCGCTGCGCCGTGCGCATATCGGCTGACCGTCTCGACGCCGCCGGCGACGAACACGTCGCCCTCGCCCGCCTTGATCGCGTGCGCTGCCATTCGAATCGTCTGTAGTGAGGAGCTGCAGTAGCGGTTCACGGTCACACCTGGTGCTTCGAGGCCGGCGAGAAGTGATGACACACGCGCCACGTTGTAGCCACCTTCGCCGGCAGGTTGACCAATTCCCCACAGGACGTCTTCGACGTCTTCACGGGGTAGTTCGGGGACCTTGCCGAGGACGTCGTCGATGATGAACGCGGAAAGGTCGTCCGGACGCGCGTCGACGAGCGAGCCCTTCATAGCTCGACCGATGGGAGTGCGGGATGCGGCGACAATGACGGCTTCGGCCATGGGGGGTCCTCTCGAGGGCTCGTTACTGATCGGTAGCCTACGTGAAACGAATCGCGCGACCCACGTGAGGTTCGCGGTATCCCAACATTCGACAAGCGGGACGCGATGTGCTAGCGCTCCTCAAGTCACCCCATCTCTAAAATAGATACACCTTCGCGGGAAACTATTGGAATACGCGGCCCAACCGCGCGCATCATCGTTCACGGCAAGAGTGGAGTGTGAGGGTCTTACGGGCGCGCGCAGCCGGAGTTTTGGTTGTCCCAGCGTCCTGCCCTCCGAGGGACCAAGGACAACAATGATCGATTCACTTGCAGTAACAAACGAGACGACCTCGTGGATGGGTAAAGGGGCATGCGCTGGCGACAGCGATTTGTTCTTTGCGCCGTTCGCCGAACGACCCGAAGCTCGGGTCCGCCGGGAGGCCAAGGCTCGT
>CAXMRH010000269.1:0-11983 GCA_964196045.1 uncultured Chthoniobacterales bacterium
AAGGGAAAGATCGCTCCGGCACGTCAAGCTCGTCTTGGTCGTGCCTTGAGTCAGCTCGGCGATGGAGGTTGGGGGCCTCTCGTGAACGACCTTCTCGACGGCACCCGTGGGGCGATTCCTCCCGAGATGATCGACGGCATCGTTGGCATCCTGCGTCGTTGGGAATGGGAGCAACGGCCAGGGTGGATCTGTCTGATGCCGTCACGACGACATGGGGCTCTTCTCGATGCCATTGGCACGGAGATAAGTCGCGTCGGTTCGCTGCCGATCCACCACGCGCTCACGCGAAACCCCGAAGCCGGCTGGCAGACAGATCAATCGAACAGCGCCTTCCAACTGGCGAACGTCTGGGGCCTGCTCGACATCGACGCGGCTGCCCTCCCCGACGAGCCCCTCCGATCGGCGCCAGTCCTTCTCCTCGATGACACCGCCGACAGCAGATGGACCATCACGGTCGCCGCACATCTCCTCCAAGAAGCCGGCAGCGGCCCCGTCCTCCCTTTCGTCCTACAAGGCCGTTAACTCCCATAGTTTCACTCCTCCAGCGATCGCAATCCATCGCTGAGCTTTGGATGCTCTGCGGACTGCCAGAGGCCGCGTCACGCCTTCCGTCCCTCCGGGCTGGGGTGCTGGCGTTTGTTTGTGCGTATACATGTCAACGTGGGTCTGTACGACGACAACTTACGGCGTAAGGGGTCAGGCCCCTTTGCCCCAAATCGTTGATCTTTAAACAAAGCCACGGCGGTGTTACTCAAATAGGGGTCAGGCCCCTTCCAAGTTGCCGTATGCGACGTTTCAGCCCGCCACGGATGAAACTCGGTGAGCGCAGCGAACGGCGGAGAGCGGAGCTTGCGTAGCGACCATGTGGGTTTCCGCGGTTCTCGACCGGAAGTGTCGAGGAGTGAGCGGCGTAGCGACCATGTGGGTTTACCCGGATCTCGAGCGGAAGTGTCGAGGAGTGATCGCGAAGCCGAGTGCGGATGTGAGTGGTTACGGTGGGGTTTGTGGAACAGGTCAGCTCGGCTCTCGTGCTCGAACGGCTCTGGCTGACGGACTTTCGATCCCATCCCGAGCTCGATCTGGCGTTCGCCCCCGGGATCACGGCGCTTATCGGACCGAACGGGTCCGGCAAGACGAACATTGTGGAAGCGATCGCGTGGCTAGCCACGATGCGGTCGTTTCGAGGGGCGCCAACCGAGGCGTTGGTTCGCCTCGGAGCAGAGTCGGCCATTGCTCGGGCGCAGCTGCGCAGCGACCGGCGTGAGCTCTTGTTGGAGGCTGAACTGCCTCGGAGTGGTCGTGCACGGATACAGATGAACCGGCAGCGCGTGAGTCGTGCCCGCGACCTCCTTGGTGTCATGTCCGTGACCGTGTTCGCTCCAGATGACCTCGAGATGATCAAGGGTTCGCCTGGTGAACGTCGTGACTACATCGACCAGGTCGTGGTCGGGTTACACCCGAAGAACGACGCCGTGCGTACACAAGTCGACAAGGTGCTGAAGCAACGGAACGCCTTGTTGAAGGGCGTACATGGTCGTTTGGGCGGCGATGCGGCGTTCACACTCGACGTTTGGGATGCAAAGCTTGCGAAGGCGGGCGATGAACTCGGCGACCTCCGTGCAGCGGCCCTCGAGCGGCTCGCCCCTCTCGTGAGTGACGCGTTGGAAGCTGTCGCCGGGGGTTCCCATGAAGTCAGCCTTCGCTACGTCGCTCCCTGGCACGAGATCGGGCTTCAGGAGGCCTTGATCGTGGCGCGCACTGACGACGTGCGACGTGGCGTGACGACGGTTGGTCCACATCGAGACGAAATCGAGATCCTGCTAAACGGAATGCCCGCTCGGATTCAGGCTTCACAAGGTGAGCAGCGTTCGCTCGCTCTGGCGCTACGCCTCGCTGGCCACGAATTGGTTCGGGTCACGACTGGGGTGGCGCCTCTGCTAGTGCTTGACGATGTGTTCTCGGAATTGGACGACAACAGGTCGGCGGCGCTTGTTGCCGCCCTCCCGTCTGGCCAGACGCTTCTCACCTCCGCGATCGATCTTCCTCCCGGTGCAGACGCAGATTCCACTATTCGTCTCGATGGCGACCGACCGGAAGTGTCCCATGTCCTGGCGTGATCATCCGTTTCGTCGTTACCGCGATGGCCCGCAACCGATGAGTCGAGGCGTGGAACGCGTCATGAAGCACCTCGACGCTCCCAGGGTGGGTGTTGTCGAGAGCATATTCAACGAGTGGCCGCGGCTGGCAGGCGAAGTGATCGCCGCACATTCGACGCCACAAAAAGTCGTCAACGGGGTCCTTCACCTCGAAGTGGACGACCCTGCTTGGGCGAGCGAGATGCAGTGGATGAGCGAGGAGCTCTTGCGACGGGTTTCGACCATGCTCGAGACCGTGGAGATCACCGAGATCAAGGTTCACTTGTCGCGCTGATGAAGGTTGATTTTTCAACCGAAACTGGCCCTCATCGAAGCTTGCGAAGTATGCGCCGAGTGCGCTCAAGATGTCACCCCTCGGTGGTACAATTACATTGTCGTAATTTTGCCTGATCAGCCGGTCGTCACCAGCGTCCGAACGCGAGTGATCGCAGCTCTACGGCACCGATCAGCAGATCAAAAACTCGCGACTGGAAAGGTCACGCCTTGAGCGACGACACAAGTTCGTATGGTGCAGAAGACATCACGGTTCTCGAAGGGCTTGAGGCCGTTCGCAAGCGTCCCGGTATGTACATCGGATCCACCGGACCGACCGGTCTGCACCACCTCGTCTATGAGGTCGTGGACAACTCGGTCGACGAGGCGATGGCCGGATACTGCTCCCTGATCGAGGTCATTCTCCACCCGGATGGCTCGGCGGAGGTTCACGACGATGGTCGAGGCATCCCGACCGATGAGCATGCGAAATTTGAAGGCCTGTCAGCAGCCGAGGTCGTTATGACCGTCCTGCATGCCGGCGGCAAGTTCGGCGACGGGGGCTACAAAGTCTCCGGTGGTCTCCACGGGGTTGGCATTTCGGTCGTCAACGCGTTGAGCAGCAAGGTGCAGGTCGAGATCGATCGGCAGGGCAAGCACCACTACATGGACTTCACCGATGGCGGCGGCATCGATACAAAGCTCGAGGTTCGTGGCGATGCGCCCGATGGCCGTACGGGTACCTCGGTTCGGTTCTGGCCCGACGAAACGATCTTCGACGAGGTCGATTTTCGGGCGCAGACTCTGCTCGACCGCTTCCAGATGATGGCGTTCTTGAACCGCGGTCTTCGGATTCGGTTCAAGGACCTGCGTCGCGCCGAGCCACACGAAGATGCGAACGAAGAAGGCTGGATCGAATTCCATTACGAAGGCGGCATCATCGATTTCGTGCGCCACGTCAACCAGGCGAAAGAGGCGCTGTTCGCAAAGGTCGGTTACTACGACGTCGAAGAAGAAGAGCAGGAGGTCGAGGTGGCCTTCCAGTGGAACACCGGTTTCAACTCGGACGGTTTGCACAGCTTCGCCAATGGCATCACGACCGGCGGCGGCGGGATGCACGAGACGGGTTTCCGCTCGGCGCTCACTCGCACGATCAACAAGTATGGCAAGGACAAGAACCTGCTCAAGGATTCTGAGGATCTCTCCGGCGACGACGTTCGTGAGGGTCTGACGGCGATCATCTCGGTGCGGTTGCAGGATCCGCAATTCGAAGGTCAGACCAAGGACAAGCTTGGAAACGTGTCCGTGCGTTCGATGGTCGAGAAGGCGACGAACGAGAAGCTCGCCGAATGGCTCGAAGAGAACCCGGCCGAGGGCAAGCTGATTATCAACAAGTCCATCGCGGCACAACGAGCTCGGGAAGCCGCTCGTGCGGCACGAGACACGATCCGCAACAAGACCGCTCTCGACGGTGCGGGGATGCCAGAGAAGCTGAAGGACTGCAGCTCCAAGGATCCTCGAGAGCGCGAAATCTTCATCGTGGAGGGCGATTCGGCGGGCGGATCGGCTATCCAGGCTCGCGATCCGCGGACGATGGCGATCCTTCCTATCCGAGGCAAGATCCTGAATGTCGAGCGGGCTCGCCTCGACAAGATGCTCAAGAACCAGGAAGTGCAGACGCTCACTCAGGCAATCGGCGCTGGTATTGGCGATGAGTTCGACATCGACAAGATCCGCTACCACAAGGTCATCCTGCTTGCTGACGCCGATGTCGACGGCAGCCACATCCGCACCCTGTTGCTGACGTTCTTCTTCCGGCAGATGCGCGAGCTCGTCGAGAACAACCACATCTACATCGCCCAGCCGCCGCTCTATTCGACCAACGTGGGCAAGAGCAAGGTGTACCTCAAGGACGATCGTGAAAAGGACGCCTGGCTCGAGGAGCATCCGAACCACAAGAAGGACTTCCAACGCCTGAAAGGCCTGGGCGAGATGCAATGGCAAGAGCTCGCTGAGACCACGATGAACCCGGGGGACCGGACCCTCTTGCAAGTGTCGGTCGAGACCGCAGCCATGGCCGACGAAGTCTTCAGCACGCTGATGGGCGAGGACGTGTCCCGCCGCAAACACTTCATCCAAACGAACGCCAAAGACGTTCGCTTCCTGGATATCTAGGAGAGGGCAGAAGATTGTCTGATATCACCGACTCCGGCGACGGCGCTCAGTTCGCTATCGAACCCATCGACATCCAAGAGGAGATGGAGCGTTCGTTCCTGGACTACGCGATGTCGGTCATTGTTTCGCGCGCCCTTCCCGACGTGCGCGACGGTTTGAAGCCTGTTCATCGCCGCATCTTGTGGGCCATGGATGAGCTCAACGCCAACCCCGATCGTCCAACGATGAAGTCGGCCCGCGTAACCGGCGAGGTCATGGGCAAGTATCACCCGCACGGCGACTCGGCGATCTACGACTCGCTCGTTCGAATGGCGCAGGATTTCTCCTTACGCCATCGCCTGATCGAACCGCAGGGCAACTTCGGGTACACACCCGACGACTCGCCAGCCGCAGCGAGATACACCGAGTGCCGCCTCGATCCGCTGGCCCTGCGTCTCTTGGCCGACATCGGCGAGAACACCGTCGACTTCGTCGACAACTACTCCGGCGAGTTCTCTGAGCCCGAAGTTCTGCCTGCGCGCTTCCCAAATCTCTTGGTCAATGGCAGCCAAGGCATCGCCGTCGGTATGGCGACCAACATCCCGCCGCACAACTTGGGCGAAATCATCGACGCAACCTTGCATCTGATTGACAACCCCGACGCCGAGCCGGGCGATCTTATGCAGTTCGTCAAAGGCCCAGATTTTCCGACCGGTGGCCTCATCATGGGCCGTGCGGGTATTGCCGAGGCGTACCGAACGGGCAAGGGCAGTATCAAGATGCGGGCCAAGGCCGACATCGTCGAGGGCAAAACCAACGACACGATCGTGGTTACCGAGTTGCCCTATCAGGTGAGCCCAAACTCGGTCTTCGCCAAGATCAAGGAGCTTCTCGCAGCCAAGGAGCTTGACGGCATTGCCGACATCAACGACTTCTCGTCGAAGGGTGAGACTCGCATCGAGATCAAACTCAAGAGAGATGCCCCGGCCTTGGTTGTGCTCAACAACCTGTACAAGCGCACGCCGTTGCAGACATCGTTCGGCATGAACGCTGTGGCGCTCGTCGACGGCGTCCCTCGCACGCTCAACCTGCGCGAACTACTCGTGCCCTACATCAAGCACCAGGTCGAGGTCATCACGCGTCGCAGCCAGTTCCGGCTCGACAAGGCGCTGGCCCGTGCGCACATTCTCGAAGGGTTGATCAAGGCGCTCGATCTCATCGACGAGATCATCGCAGCTATTCGCGCATCGGAGGACAAGTCCAACGCACGTGAAGCGCTCATGGCGACTCCCTTCGAGTTCTCCGAGATCCAGGCGAATCACATCCTGGACATGCCGTTGAGCCGGCTCACCCGTCTCGGTCGGGCGACTCTCGACGAAGAGATGGCCGAGTTGCGAGTAGCAATAGCGGAGCTCGAAGCGATCTTGAACGACGAAGGCAGGCTCCACGAAGTGATGAAGGAGCAGCTCGCCGAGGTAAAGGAAGAGGTCGCCGATCCTCGCCGATCCGTGCTCATGCACGATCCCGGTGAGATAGACATCGAAGATCTCATCGATGACGAGGATCTCGTCTTCACCATGTCCGCTGGCGGATATGTCAAGACCATGTCGATCGATGAGTTCCGCACGCAGAGTCGCGGTGGTCGCGGGGTTGCCGGGGCGAACCTCAAGGACGACGACTACGTCGTCAACATGATCCACACCACTGCGCATGCCTATCTGCTGTTCTTTAGCAACCGGGGCAAGGTGTACCGGCTCAAGGCCCACCAGATTCCGATGACGAGCCGGACGGCCCGCGGGACGGCGATCGTCAACCTGTTGCAGCTGCAACCTGACGAGACGATTCGGGCAATCATCGACACTCGCGACTACGAGACAAACAGATATTTGTTCTTCGCAACGAAGCTCGGCCGGGTCAAGAAGACGCAGTTCACAGCCTACGACTCGAATCTCAAGGCCGGCCTCATCGCCATCAAGTTGAACGATGACGACGAGCTAATGGACGTCATCCCGCTGAATGAGGGCGAGGACGTCTTCCTCGTCTCGCAGAACGGACAGACCATTCGCTTCGACGAAAACGCGGTACGCCCGATGGGCCGTACGGCCGCTGGGGTTCGCGGAATGAAATTCCGCGCGAGCGACGAACTGGTGGCCTGCGCTCGAGCTCAGGACGATACGCGACTCCTCATCATCACGAGCGAGGGGTACGGCAAACAGAGTGAGCTCGAGCAGTACCCAATCAAAGGCCGCGGTGGTCTTGGCGTTCGTGGAATCCGTGTCAACGATAAGAAGGGCAAGGTCGTCGCAGCGTTCATGGTGGGCGAAGGCGAAGAGATCATGCTCATTGGTGACGGTGGCACGTTGATTCGAACCGCAGTCGACAACATCTCGATCCAAGGGCGCGACGCTTCTGGCGTTCGGGTGATGAACGTGACCGAAGGTCATCAGGTCGCTGCGGTGGCTCGAGTCCTGGCCAGCGACGAGGAAGACAACGAGCCGGAGTCTGGCGACGACGACGACGGCTTCGAACAGAGTGCTGACGAGGTCGGTACGGACGAGACGCCCTTCAACGAGACGCACTCCGACGAGACGAACATGAGCGAAGAGGAATAGTCTCGCCGACAACGACTTCCCCCGTCGCATGACGCTCCACTCGAGAGCACTGGAACACCGGACATGTCGGGGCTTCTTGGATTGTTCACGGTGCTCGGTATTACTGCAGCGCTTCTACTCGGTATCGCCAACGTCGCCGACGCTGCTGTCGATGAAGCACGCGCCGATACAGCCGCCGATGCGTCGGCCTTGGCTGGCGCTGCCGCCGGGCACGCTGCCGCTGCTCAGGCAGCGGCACGCAACGGCGCCAAGTTGATGACGTTCTCAATACGTGGCGACGTCACGAGCGTCGTCGTCAGGGTCGGACGAGCCACGGCGCAGGCGCATGCCAAGCGACTTCGAGTGCCAGCTTGACGGCTACCAGGACGGCACCGGGGACAATCCCCCGGTCAGGCGGCCCGTGGAGACGAGTCACATGCCATAGACTCTTTTCTCGTGACTGCCATCGATGACTCCGAGGAGACCGTGTTCTCTATGGACCCCTCTGAAGACTCTCTCGAAGAACGAGCTGACAATTTCTTTGCCGGTGGCTCTCTCGTCGAACCCGAGCACATGCTGCCCGAATCTGGCACCGAAGAAGACTCGCCGATGCTTGTTGAACGGCTCCAGGAGCGACGCCTTCGGGCGCGCAAGGTGCGTCGACTCGTACGTCACATCGAGCCATGGTCGGTTCTCAAAGTGGCCCTGCTGTTCAACTTCTGCATGTGGGTCGTCACCATGGTCGCGGGCGTGCTTCTGTGGAACGCTGCCGAGACTGCAGGCACTATTTCGGATGTCGAGCAATTCGCGAGAGAGATATTCGCCCTCGAAGAGTTCACGTTCGAAGGTGAATCGATCTTCAATGCTGTGGCCCTGGGGGGCCTCGTTGTTGCTGTTGCGGCCACTGGGTTCGCGGTGCTTATTGCCATCTTGTTGAACCTGATCTCGGACCTGACAGGCGGCGTCCGAGTCACGGTGGTCGAAGAAGAGACAGCTCGCCCTATTTCGACGTTGCCCCGACGGGGCTGACTCGATACCGTTTCATGGCCCTTCGGGGTTCGGTACGGGCCTATAGCTCAGTTGGTTAGAGCGCACCCCTGATAAGGGTGAGGTCGCTGGTTCGACTCCAGCTAGGCCCACTGGAATGCTGCGCATTCCGTCACCTTTCGGCGCTGGGCGCCGAAAGGCGCATCTCCGGCCCCAGGGCTGGGAAGCTTCGCTCCAGGAAAACGCTCGGGAACTGCTCGGTGTTGGGCGCTGGTCGCCGAAAGGCGTTTGGTTTTTCTCCTTGGTTGGTCCGTAGACTTCTCCTATGCAGCTCCTTCGATTGTTGCGCGGAGCGATTGCTGCTCTGGGAATCGCTGCTGGAATCGCGGGCGCTCTGCGACTACGCGGCTCGGGCGGCGTGCCACCGAGAAGTGGAGGGTGGCGCGAACTCTCTGGCAACGAACTCAAGTAACCATGACCCGAATCGCCATCGTTGGTTCGGGCGCCACTGGAACTCGGGTGGCCCGACAGCTCGCACGTAGCGCAGACGCCACAAACATCGTGTTGCTCGACGATGCCCCTGGCGTCGCACAATCTGTTGCTCGATCGCTCGGCGGGCTGGTCGAAGCTCATGACGGCACGGCCGTTCCAAGCGATGTTTCCGTTGTCGTGCTCGCGACGAGGTCGGGGAGCCACGCATCACTCGCTCAGGTCTGTGTCGCGGCCGGCCAGCACGTCGTCTCGGTCGGTGACAGCATTGGAGATGTGCGAGGACTTCTAGACCTCGACGACCATGCCAGAGCACACGGCGCAAAGATCGTCGTGGGTGCGGGGATGATGCCGGGCCTGTCCGATGTGCTCGCTGCGCACGGGAGGTCGTGGTTCGACGAGGTGCGAGAGGTCCACGTTTCGAAGTTCGGCACAGGTGGCCCGGACTGCGCGCGCCAGCATCACACTGCACTCAAGGGCTTGTGCTTCGACTGGCGTGACGAAACGTGGGCGCGGCGTCCGGGAGGATCTGGCCGCGAGCTCGCTTGGTTCCCGCCACCCGTTGAAGCAGCAGATTGTTACCGAGCAGCGCTTGCAGACCCACTGTTGCTCATCCGTTTGCTGCCAGATGTCGAACGGGTCACTTCGAGACTGGCAGCGACTCGACGAGACCGGCTGACCATGCATCTCCCAATGTTGCGGCGGCCCCATCCGGAGGGACTCCTCGGTGCAATACGCGTCGAACTGCGTGGCGTGTCCCAAGGAGCACAACTCGAGGTTGTTCTCGGGTGCGCCGAGCGGCCCGCAGTCGCCGGGGGCGCCGTCGCTGCGACAGCTGCCGCGCTACTAATAGATTCGGACAATATGGAGTCCGGGGCACGGGGTCTTGCGGAGTGGTTTGACCCGCTCGAAACCCTTCGGCTGCTGCGTGACCGTGGCTTGCGACCGGAAATCTTTGCTGGAGCTGATGAAACCTATTGAGGTCAACTTTGGGCCATTTGGCCTAACAGAAGCGGCTACAGGTTGGACCTCGTCGCGCCGACCAAAAGTCCGTAGAGAATATTTCTGAATTTTTTCCTCAAGTTCTTCGTCGAATGCGTCGAAACCTTCTTTCGTGATGTCGGCGGGCATTGCTGAAGCCACACCGAGGGAGCAAGAATTTCATGGGCGAAACAATCGACCAACCGGTCAACACCGCAGAGATGAACGAGATGATCGAGGCCAACCTCTCGCTCGTCAAGCACATCGTGCTGCAGGTTGCAGTGCACTTTCCACGGCACGTCGAGCGCGAGGAGCTAGCCCGTGCTGGTGCTCTCGGCCTCGTCGAAGCCGCACGCCGATTCGACGAGAGCAGGGGTGTTCCCTTCGACCGATTCGCGGCACAGCGAATCCGGGGCGCGATCCTCGATGCGGTTCGTGCTGCTGACTGGGCCCCCCGCTCAGTCCGTACTCTCGCTCGCAAGCTGGAGTCGACCGAGCAGCGGCTCGCAAGCCGCTTGGGTCGTGTCCCAACGACCGAAGAGATGGCCGAAGCGCTCAGCATGGACACGAGTGAGCTCGCTCGTCTCCGTGACCGAATGTTCCGCTCCGTCGTCCTCGCCCTCGAACACGAAGTCTCCGACGATGTGGACGACGATCTCACGCTCGTCGACGTTCTCGTTGACCACGCCGCCATCGAACCGTCCGAAGAGCTCGAGACACGAGAGCTTCACGCCTACTTGCGTGATGCGATTGCGCTGCTGCCGGAACGTCAGCGGTTGGTCATCATCGGCTACTTCCTCGAGGGTCGTACCAGTCAGGACTTGGCACGGTTCCTCGACGTCACCGAGAGCCGGATCAGCCAGATTCGCTCCGAGGCGATCCAGATGTTGAAGGATGGCATCGAAGCCCAGTACGTGGCTGGTGGAACACACACGCCGGAGCCGCGGGGACGATCCGCACGTCGAAAGGCCGCATACGTGGACGCGATCGGCGAACGCAGCGATTGGCACGACCGTATGGATCAGATCACGCTGATCGAATCGTCGGCAGGCGAGGTTAAGGTCGGCCTACCGCTCTCGTAGGCTCGTCTGATGCGTTTCGTCTTTGTCTCACTGGCTCTGCTCCTGGCCGCCTGCGGTTCGGCTGCCGATGAGCAGAGCGATGTGAGCACCGTTACAACGGCCGCAAGCGACACTGGCGATGCGGCTACGAGCACCACGACCGAATTGATCCAGGTGAATGTCAACTCTTTGGGAGCTGATCACGTCGACCCGCCTGTCTCTTACGCGCAGAGTCCCTCGATCGGCGGTGATCACTACCCCTTCTGGCAGAACTGTGGCTTCTACGAAGTTGAACTTATAGAAGGCGCCGCCACGCACACGTTGGAACACGGCGCGGTGTGGATGACCTACAACCCGGCCCACATGTCCGAGGCCGAGCTATCCACCCTCGCGGGGATGGCACAGGACAACAGCAAACTTTTGATCTCGCCCTACTCACACGACGAGAAGCTCGTACTCAGCGCCTGGGGCGTCCAGCTTCGATCATCTCTGGCGCCGTCCGATCGTACGGTGTCGAGCTTCATCGATGAGTGGGTGGACAATCCTGAGCTGGACGAAGCTGGTGTCCGCTGTGATGGGGCCGCGGGAATCCCGCCGAACGACGTTCGCACGCTCACAGGTGGCGATCAGGTTCCCGACGAGTTCAAGTAGAACACTCAGTCGCGACCGTTGGGGTCAACTAGCTGAAGACGGTCTTGAGGAGCTCGTCGTGGATCTTGCCATTTGAAGCAACGAAGTGACGGCCCTCCCGCCACGGTTCACCTGCCTGGTCTGAGACGACACCTCCAGCCTCAGGAATGATCACCTGCATCGGAGCGATGTCCCAGATGTTGACGAGAGGGTCGACCACGGCTTCGCACCGACCCGTGGCAAGCAAGACGTATCCGTACGCGTCCGCCCACGTTCGAACAGTGAGCGGGCTGTTGACCAGTCGGTCACGTTCTGAGTCATCGGGCCAGTACTCAAATCCGCTTGTCATGACGTAGCTGGTCGAGAAGTCGTCGTGATCGTTCACCGATGCTGGGCGTCCGTTGTGGAAGCAGCCGAGGCCGCGGCCCGCCGAAACCACCTCATCGAGTGCTGGCATGACAATGACGCCAACCGCCGGGCCGTGTTCGTCGACAACGGACAACAACGTGCCGTAGAGCGGCACGCCATGCATGAAGGTCTTCGTGCCGTCGATCGGATCGATGATCCAGGTACGGCCACTCGTTCCGTTCCGATCGTCTTCTTCCTCACCGATGATCGCGTCGGTGGGAAAGGCCGAACTGATCTGTTCACGGAGATATCGCTCCCCAGCCTTGTCTGCTTC
>CAXMRH010000270.1:0-4840 GCA_964196045.1 uncultured Chthoniobacterales bacterium
GGCCGCGCATGGCGAAGTCGTCGTCATCTTCATCTGGCTGAACCTGGTAAAGGTTCGCTCGGCCCAGATGTTCACTCAAGTGATAGGCGGCATGCGACGCGAGGTTCTCGTCATCTGTGAGAAGGAAGGCGTTCTTGATTCCCACACCATCCAGCGTGAGGTCGAGATCGTGACTGTCGATCGGCCGGTCATAGGCGAGCAAGCCGCGGGAGAAGGCTGCTCGCTGCACCTCAGTCGAGGTCGATACCACAAGAACGGGTACCTCTTGGGTTGCGAGCATGTCGGCCAGGTCGACCGCAAATCGACTGTTCGATACCAAGGCAATACCTTTCGGTTCGATCTTGGCCACGCGGGTGCGGCGAGCTACCCATGTCGCGGTGAGGCCATACAGGGCAACGGTCACGATGACTGTGGCGAACACCACGGGGACGAGTTCGGGAACCTCGCCAGCGCCTTCGTCGATCAAGGTCTGTGAGAAGACGGTCGCCACAGATGCGGCGACGATGCCTCGTGGGGCCATCCATGCAAGGAACTGGCGGTCGTTTCGCTGCATGCCCGAACCGGCTGTCGACAGCCACACGGCGATGGGACGAGCAACAAACACCAAGACAGCAATGAGGATGAGCGCCCTCGGCAGGACGTCGACGAGATCGTCGAGGTCAACCATTGCACCGAGCAAAATGAACAACGTTCCGAGAATTAGATGGCCGACATCCTCGCTGAACGCCGCGAACTCGTGGCTTGAAACACGCTTCTGGTTCGCGAGGACGAGTCCCAACATCGTCGTGGCCATGAGGCCCGCTTCGGGAGCGATGGAGTTCGCTGCAGCGAAGGCGACGATCGCAGCGGCGAGCATGGCCGGGTTCACGAGATGGTCAGGAACGAGGTGGTAATGCAAAGCGGTTAGAGCCAGAGCGGCGACCACGATGCCCGCAAGTGCGCCCGCGCCAAGGGTCAGGCCGATCTGTAGGGCGGCCTCTCCGGGATCTGAATCGTGCAGTGTGGCATCGAGCACGACGATCGCGAGTGTTGCTCCGACAGGATCGATGACGATGCCTTCCCATCGCAAGATGCTTCCCGTTGGTTCACGGGGACGAGCAAGGTGCAGCAGCGGAATCACGACCGTTGGACCTGAAACGACCAGGATCGCTCCGATCAACGCCGCGCTGCTGGTCGACACGTCGAACAACAGAGCGGTCGCGGCCCATCCGATCAGCCACGTTACGAATGCGCCAACCGTGACCAGTCGCAGGATGACAGTCCGACCTTCGTTCAGCCGATCCAGCTTGAGTCCAAGGCCTCCCTCATAGAGCAGAAGACCCACGGCAATAGAGACGGTGGGGAAGAGCGTCTTGGTGCCGAAGTCCTCGACCGGATCGATGATCTTGAAGACCGGACCGACCAAGATCCCGGATGTCAAGAGCAGCAGCACGCCCGGAATCCGGAGTCGGTTGGCCAGCCACTGCCCGCCGACCCCAAGCGTCAGGATGATCGCCAGGGTGACGGGAAGTTGGCTCTCAGAGGCGAGCAGGAGCGATGTCGAATCGATGTCGAACATGAATGGCTGAGTGTAGCGAGGTAAGACCCTGTCGTCCGAAGGATCGAGGAGCTATGGAGCGAGATCGGCGACTACTGGCGCGTGGTCGCTCGGCAGTTTGCCCTTTCGGGCGTTGCGATCTACGAAGATGCGCTGCACGCGCGCTTGCACGCTCGGCGATCCCAGGATCAGGTCGATCCGCATTCCCTTGCGCTTGTGGAAGTTCCCGTCCCGATAGTCCCACCACGAATAGAGCTCAGGGGCTTCGTGATGTTGTCGAAACATGTCGGCAAGACCCCAGCTCTCGAGTGCGCTCAGCTTGTCGCGCTCGGGTGGAGAAACATGGGTTGCCCCGACGAGGGACGCGGCGTCATACACATCGCGATCGTCCGGTGCGATATTGAAGTCTCCGACGACACAGATGTCGTCCGACGCCGAGGAATTTGCTTCGAGGTCGGCCTCCAGCCGATCCAGCCAGTCGAGTTTGTAGGCGTAGTGATCGTCATCTAGCGAGCGCCCGTTAGGGACATAACAGCTTGCGACTCGAACACCTCCGCACGTCGCCCAGAGGATTCGTGCGTCTGGATCAGGCTCTCTTCCATCGGAGAAGTCCGGCCGCACGTCATCGAGCCCCACTCGCGACAGAATCGCGACTCCATTCCACTGACCTTGCCCATGGTGGGCGCTCTCGTACCCGATCTCGGAGAATGTGTCGCGCGGGAAATCCTCGTTCCCGAGCTTGGTTTCCTGGAGGCACAACACGTCAGGCTGCAAAAGGTCGATCCACTCGAGGACCCGCTCGAGGCGAACGTTGAGTGAGTTCACATTCCACGTGACGATGCGCATTCGGCCGACCCTATCCTCTCGGTCCGCCTAGGCTGTCGGCGTGTCTATCAAGAACCAAGCTGACCTCGGAGCCAACGCCTGGATCGTGGACGAGATGTACCGCGAATACCTCGAGAACCCGTCCAAAGTCTCGGAGAGTTGGCGTGAATTCTTCGAGGACTATCGACCGGGTTCCGGGGCGGTCACCCCTGTTTCTACGGTGCAACCTGTTCATGTAGAGGTGACGCCCGCTCACGCTGCGACGAGCAACGGTTCGACCACAACGAGTCAAACGCCGGCCAACGGCAACGGTGCGCAGGTAGTGAGCCAGCCGACATCCCCGTCGGATCCTGCGTACGCAGCGACGAACTCCCTCCCTGAAGGGTCCGAGCCACTAAAAGGTATCGCGGCGAAAATCGTCGAGAACATGGAGCTCAGCCTCGACGTTCCGACCGCTACGAGCTTTCGCGATGTTCCAGCACGTCTGCTCGAAGTAAATCGAAAGATCGTCAACGGTCATCTCGGTCGTACGCGGGGCGGAAAGATCAGTTTCACCCACATCATCGGATACGCGATCGTGCGAGCGATCGCTGACTCGATGCCTTCGATGAACAACGGCTTCGCCGAAGGCGACGATGGGAAGCCCAACGTCGTTCGTCGAGAAAACGTCGGCCTGGGTATTGCGATCGACGTCGAGAAGGCCGACGGCAGTCGGGTGCTGATGGTGCCCGCGATCAAGGAGGCGAACCTCCTGGACTTCGCGAGTTTCGTCGATGTCTACGACGACCTCGTCCGCCGTGCAAGGAACAACAAGCTCACGCTCGACGACTTCTCTGGGATCACGGTCAGTTTGACCAATCCAGGCGGCATTGGAACGGTGCAGTCCGTACCTCGGCTCATGCCTGGTCAGGGAGTGATCATCGGACTGGGCTCGATTGCCTATCCGACAGCATTCGCTGCAGCGGACCCCGCGAAGTTGGCGGAGATCGGCGTCTCGAAGGTCGTCACCATCACGTCGACGTATGACCATCGGATCATTCAAGGTGCCGAGAGTGGCATGTTCTTGAAGGCTGTCCATGAGTTGCTCTTGGGGGAGAGCGGTTTCTACGAGGATGTCCTCGCTTCGATGGGCGTGCCCTATGACGCGGTCAAATGGCGCCGTGATGTCAATCCAGTTGACGATGCCGATTCGATCGTCGAGCGGCAGGTCAAGGTCAACAGCCTCGTCAACGCTCACCGCGTGCGAGGCCATTTGATCGCGAATCTGGACCCTCTCGGTTTGATGGACCGACAGATGCATCCCGAACTCGACCCGGCTAGCTACGGACTCACGATCTGGGACCTCGAGCGCGAGTTCCATGTGGAGGAACTCTTTGGGCCGCAGGCTTCAAAGGGCCGAACGCGGATGAAGCTGGCCGACATTCTCGGCATCATGCGCGATGCCTATGCCCGCACCATCGGTGTCGAGTACATGCACATGGCTGATCCCGATGAGAAGCGCTGGATCCAAGAACATGTCGAAGGTCAGAGCTACGAGCTAGACCGCGAGACACAACGCCACATTCTCGGACGTCTGAACGCGGCCGAAGCGCTCGAAAAGTTCCTCGGCACCAAGTACATCGGTCAGAAACGATTTGGTATCGAGGGAACCGAAAGCGCCATTCCGGTCCTGGATCGGCTGCTCTCGGCGGCTGCCGACAACGACATGACCGATGTGGTCATCGGCATGGCCCACCGAGGTCGGCTGAACGTGCTGGTCAACATTGTCGGTAAGGAGTATCACCAGCTCTTTGAGGAATTCGAAGGAGCGATCACGGCTGACGCGGTGCAGGGCTCCGGAGACGTCAAGTACCACCTGGGGCAAACAGGCACCTTCACCTCGCTCGCCGGAAATCCTATTCCGGTCACGCTGGCAGCAAATCCCTCTCACCTAGAGGCGGTGGACCCGGTCGTGGTCGGCATGGCACGCGCCAAAATGGACTCGATTGAGAAGCTTTCCGTCCGTTCGTATCCCGTGCTGCCGCTCCTCATTCACGGCGACGCTGCGTTTGCGGGGCAAGGAGTCGTCACCGAGACGCTCAACCTCAGCCAGATTCGCGGCTACAAGGTCGGTGGAACGATCCATCTCATCGTGAACAACCAGCTGGGTTTCACGACCGCGCCACACGCAGCTCGTTCGAGCGAATATTCGACCGATGTCGCGAAACTTATTCAGGCACCCATCTTTCATGTGAATGCCGATGACCCCGAGGCATGTGTTCGGGTTGCTCAGCTGGCGTTCGACTATCGGGAGAAGTTCAACAAGGACGTGGTGATCGACATGATCGGTTATCGCCGCCACGGCCACAACGAGGGCGACGACCCGAGCTACACCCAGCCGCTCATGTACCGCGCAATCGAGGCACGACGCTCGGTTCGAAAGGTCTACACCGAATCGCTGATCAAGCGCGGCGACCTCACGGTTGAAGAGGCAGAGGC
>CAXMRH010000271.1:0-9951 GCA_964196045.1 uncultured Chthoniobacterales bacterium
GAAGCGCAGCTTCGAGCGCCACAAATGTGCCAAGTGAGAAGCCCACGATGTGCGCAGGAGCCAGATCAAGTTGTTGGATGACTCCGGCCGTCCATCGACCCATCTCCTCAATCGACTCGAGTGGTTCACCACCGCTCAGGCCATGACCGGGCAGGTCGAGAGCGGCAACACGAAAGCCGTGGTGGGCCAGCCAACGGCTCTGCATCTGCCATGTCGTGCGGTCCATGCCAGAACCGTGAATCAACACGACGCCAGGCGCATCTCCGTCGTGGCTCCGGCCACCGGTGGCGATTCGAACCGGATGTCCGTCGAAGGTGATTTCCATTGAGTCCCCCTACCGCTGGGACGCTTTGAGCGCCCGAGCGAGGTCATCGAGTATGTCCCGCTCGTCTTCCAACCCGACCGACAGCCGAACGAGGTCTTCCCCGACCCCAGCGACCTCGAGCGCCTCCGCCGACATCTGTTGGTGTGTGGTCGACGCCGGATGTATCACAAGCGTTCGAGCGTCACCGACGTTTGCGAGATGCGATGCGAGTTTGACCGACTCGATGAACTTTCGACCGGCGTCGCGTCCGCCCTTCACACCAAAGCTGAGAATCGCCCCGGCGCCTTCCGGGTAGAGGCGTTTGGCCAGTTCGTGGTCAGAATGTGTAGGCGCCGAGGGGTGAGAGACCCAACTGACGGCATCGTTGCCTAGAAGCATCTCGACAACGGCCTTTGCGTTCGACACGTGCTTGGCCATCCGCAAGGGCAATGTCTCGATGCCCTGGATGATTTGGAACGCGTTCATCGGACTGATGCAGGCGCCGAAGTCTCGAAGGCCCTCTGCCCTTGCTCGCGAGATGAAGGCAGCAGGTCCGAACTCCTCAGAGAAGGCAAGACCGTGGTAGCCGTCGTACGGCTCGGTAAGGGTTGGGAACTTGCCGCTCGCGTCCCAGTCGAAGTGGCCCCCGTCAACAAGCACGCCACCCAACGCCACCCCATGTCCGCCCATGAACTTGGTAATCGAATGCATGACGATGTCCGCACCGTGTTCGATAGGACGAATCAGATACGGCGTGGCAAACGTCGAATCCACCATCAGCGGTAGCGCGTGTCGATGTGCAACATCAGCGATCGCTTCGATATTCATGACCTCGATACCCGGGTTGCCGAGTGTCTCCCCGTAGACGAGGCGTGTGTCTTCGGTGATGGCCGCTTCGAACGCCGCAGGATCCTGCGGGTCGACGAATGTGGTGGTGATGCCGAATCGCGGCAGCGTCTGAGCCAGAATATTCGCAGTGCCTCCGTAGAGATTCCTGGCTGCAACAATGTGGCCACCCTGGCCCATCAGCGTCGCGACTCCCAAATGGAAGGCGGCCATGCCGCTGGCAGTCGCCACTGCGCCGACGCCGCCTTCGAGTGCTGCGATGCGTTCTTCGAGAACTGCCGTCGTTGGATTCGAGATGCGCGAATAGATGTGCCCAGGTTCTTCAAGATTGAAGAGGCTGGCGGCATGATCGGTGTCGTCGAACATGAAGGACGTCGACCAGTAGATCGGTACGGCTCGGGCTCCAGCGTCGGAGTCTGGCTGATGCCCTGCGTGCAAGCTGAGCGTGGAGAAGCGAAGAAAGTCGGGTTCGACCATTGGGCCTCCTCTGGGCGTACGCGCATCGTAGCGCCGCACACTCTGGGCCCCGATGCCAGCGGGCTATGCTCCTCCGGTGCAGACCACCCATTACGCCAAAGGCGAGGCCCGATCGGCGTTCTCAGAGACCGGCTTCGACCGAACGTATTGGAACACCGTCCGTGGATCTCGGGTTCTCTGCCGTATCACATCGCGAGTCGACTTGCCGCCGTGCATCGAGCTTCCAACCGACCGCCCATTGATCATCGCCGCAAACCACTCGAGTATGTTCGATCTACTCGCGGCGCTCGTCTTCCTCGGCCACTATGGCCTGACCCCTCGCATCGGCGTGAACTCACGGTTCTTCACGAACCCAGTTGCTGGCGCATTCTTCCGAGGTATCGGCTGCATTCCGTTCAGTCGCGACGACCGCGAATCGGCAGAACGAACCACGGTCGAGGCTCTCCTCGCTGGACAGGTGACTGCGCTCATGCCCGAGGGACGAATCACGCGGATCGAGGATCAAGTGCGGGGCGTTGGCCCAGCGCGGCCGGGGATCTCGCGGATCGCGCGAAGAGCGAACGCAGTTGTACTACCCGTTGCATTCACAAACTCCGATGAGGCGTGGCGACCAGGGACTCCACTCCCGAAACCCCGCCTAGGTCGACACCATGTCCTCGCGCTCGCGGGTTCGCCGCTCGAATTCCACACCGACGACCACCAAGCAAACACCGACGCCATCATGGACGCAATCGGAACGCTGGTTCTCGAAGGACGCTCTCTGACCAACGACTCCTGAGGTCTTCTACGACGAGTACGTGGGGGAGAGCTTCAGTGGGTCAACGCGAAGCCGAGGATCAACGCACCCAGTGAGGCAAGAAACCCCAGGCCGCCCATCATTCCCTTGATCGCTGGTTTGGTGCTCTTCGCGTGAATCCACGCTGCCATACCCGAGATGATCACCAGCAGGAACTTGATTCCGAACGTCATGCTGTATGCCGTTGTGGTGTCGCTCATGTCCACTTCCAGGATGTTCCAAATCCCGGTGATGAACGCCAGGCCAAATGCTGGCCATGCCACCCGCTGGAAGGCATTCGCTGCCTTGGCAGGAAGCCCTTCGACCCCCGCTGCGCGAAGAACAGGAAGCAGAGACAACATCACTACTTGGCCTCCAACCCAGACGGTCACGCCCAAGACGTGGAGAAAGATTCGGATGGTGTCAATGGAGAAATTAACGTCGCGCATGAAGGCGTCATCATACCGCCACGATGGGCTTGGCAAGTCGGCGAGCAACTAGTTTGGACGTCGATGAACAACGCACTCTGGAAACCGTCCGAAGCGCAGATCGACGCCACAGAAATCCGGGCACTTTGCATGGATCTCGGCCTCGAGACCTCCTACGAGGCATTGCACTCGTGGTCGGTCGAGCAGCCCGAAGAATTCTGGAGCATGGTGTGGGAGCGATATGGCGTCGTCGGCGATCGCCAGGCCAAAACCATCGAGCTCGGTGACTCATTTCGCAGTGCGCGCTTCTTCCCGGGGAGCAACATCAACATCGCAGAGAATGCCCTGAAGACGGGAGCCCTGGACCCTGAAACACACGATGCGATCACTTTCTCAAACGAGACTGGCCCCATCTCATCGATGACGCTCGCCCAGCTGCGTTCTAGCGTTTCGATCCTGCAACAGGCCATGACTCGAGCGGGTATCACCTCGGGTGATGTTGTCGCGGCGTGGCTTCCGAACATCCCCGAGACTGTCGCAATCTTCCTGGCCGCGAACTCGCTCGGCGCAGTATTCACCTCCAGCTCGCCAGACTTCGGGGCAAACGGCGTCGTCGACCGATTCGGTCAGCTGGGCCCAAAGCTTCTGTTCGCGACCGACGCCTACCTCTATGCCGGCAAGGAACACTCCACGCTCGACCGGCTCAGCGAGATCACCGAACGGCTTGACACGGTCGAACAAACTATTCTTGTTCCGTATCTGAACGGGGGGTGCGCGACTGCCTCCGCGGTATCCCTCGACTCCTTCACTGACGGCGTAGAACCAGCTCCGTTGGAGTTCCTTCGCAGCGACTTTGACCACCCTGTCTTCGTGCTGTTCTCGAGCGGAACGACCGGCACGCCAAAAGCCATAGTTCATCGTGCTGGAGGTGTCCTCCTCAAGTTGGTCAGTGAGCACCGCATTCACTGCGACATCAAGCCGGGTGATCGGGTTTTCTACTTCACGACCGCTGGTTGGATGATGTGGAACTGGCTCACGATGGCGTTGGTCTCGGAGGCATCGATCATCTTGTTCGACGGGTCTCCGGCCTACCCAGGACCATCCGTGTTGTTCGATCTGGTGGACCGAGAGGGGGTCACTCTGTTCGGTATCTCGGCCAAATTCGTCGACGCACTCAACAAGGCCGGTTTTCACCCTGCGGATTCCCACGAGCTCTCCTCGCTGCGAACGATCTGTTCAACGGGCTCGACGTTGGTTCACGAGAGTTTTGAGTTTCTCTACGAACATGTGAAGGCCGACGTCCACGTCGCATCAATGTCCGGCGGTACCGATCTGTGCGGAATCCTGGTCGGCGGAGATCCCACCTCGCCCGTGATCGCCGGAGAGATCCAGGCGCCGGCCATTGGCCTCGACATCGCCGTGTTTGACGACGACGGCAATCGGCTCGCAGAGGGTGCGCAGGGCGAACTCGTTTGTGTCTCCCCGTTCCCGTCGATCCCCCTTCGCTTCGTGGGCGACGTAGACAACGTGCGCTTCGACGCCTCGTACTTCGACCGCTACCCCGGGGTCTGGCACCAAGGTGACTTTGCCGAGTGGAGCGCCGGTGGCGGCATGGTGATCTCGGGGCGTTCGGACGCCACGCTCAACCCTGGCGGCGTACGGATCGGGACGGCCGAAATCTACCGGCAGGTCGAAAGCCTCAGCGAGATCGAGGAAGGCCTCGTCATCGGACAATCATGGGACAACGACACCCGGATCGTCCTGTTCGTGCGTCTCGCCGATGGGGTCTCCCTCTACGACAACCTGGTCGCTCAGATCAAGAAGACAGTTCGCGAAGGGGCCACACCGCGCCACGTGCCCGCGGTGATCGTTGCTGTGGCGGACATCCCACGGACGAGGAGTGGAAAGATCTCCGAACTCGCGGTTCGAGACATCGTGGAAGGGCGCTCGGTCAAGAACACCGAGGCTCTAGCCAACCCGGAGGCACTCGAGCTCTACCGCGGTCTACCCCAGTTGAGCTGAGCGTCAGCCGAGCAACAAGCCCAACGATTCATAGAGAAGGGCTGGCTTCTCGTCGCCGACAACATGTACAGCTACTTCTTGCTTGAGCAAGATTCCGGTGGGCTTCTTCGTCACAGCCACCACACGCGAGCGCGCATGCACCTGTGAGCCAGCAGGAACTGGATTGAGGAAACGAAGCCGGTCAGCCCCGTAGTTCAAAGCACCGAGCACGCCATCGATCTTGGGACTGATCTGGGCGGAGAAATGCGAAACGAGGCTGAGCGTGAGGAATCCATGTGCGATCGGCCCACCGAATGGACCAGCGTTCGCCTTCTCGACGTCGACATGGATCCACTGGTGATCCTTCGTGACATCAGCGAACGTGTTGATCATCTCTTGCGTGATCTCGACCGACTCGGTCCAATCCGTCCACTCCTCAGTGATGAGTCCGTTCAATCCATCGATGTCTTTGATCGAGACAGCCATGTGGCCCTTTCATAATTATGAGTTGATGCGCTGCGAGTCAGGAAGTCGCTGAATCGTTGATCGCCTTCGCGATTCGCTTACGAGCAGAGCCGAGCACACTGCCCAGATCTCCGGCCACCACCTCGAAGGACCCTGACGCCGCCGTGGCCGCTGTACCCGACGGCGGAGGGATGTACGGCGTGTTCACCTTCGTCGGAGCCGAGGGCCGTGGGTCAGCATCGCTGCTTGCTTGTTCGTCGCGGATTCGGCCGGGCGGCGCGGGAATATCCGCCGACGTCGCAAGAGCTGGAGGTGGAGGGGCTCCCGCTGACACTGGGGGCGCATACGTTCGTTGTGCGGTCACTGTTGCATCGGCTACGCCGCGGCCCGTCCGAACAACTGCATGAGAAGCTGACCTCGACTCGGAATTGCCGGGCCCGTTCGGTGTCGGCGTGCTCGGCTTCGGGTTGCTCGCGGGCGAGGCCGCGGTGCCCGCATAGGCGCGAAGTATCGAGCCAACCCCACCATGATCGGGCGCCGGGGGCAGGGCAGATCTCGACCAGCCGCGCGGATACTTGCTCGCTGGAAACCAGCGCCCATTCGACGCAAGCCAATCAGTCGGTTGGCGCTGCTCCCAGGTGACTCCGGACATGTTGCCATCGTACCGGCAGCCAGCCCAGGCCTGGTTCCGGTGGTCAGATGACGATTCCCGCGGTCTTTGTCTCGAGGTATTCGAGCAAACCCTCGCGCGCACCTTCACGTCCGAGTCCAGAATCCTTCATCCCTCCGAACGGAACCGACGCCGACGTCGGGTTGACGTCGTTCACTCCGATAATTCCAAAGCGGAGGCCCTCCACGAGCCTCAGTGCCGTCGATAGATCATTGGTGTAGACGTAGGCAGCCAACCCATAGTTCGTGTCATTAGCCAAGTCGACCACAGAGGCCGGATCGTCGTAGGAGATAATCGGGGCAACGGGGCCGAAGGTCTCCTCCCGATAGATCAACATGTCCGCCGTCACACCGCTGAGCACGGTGGGAGCAAAGAAGTGACCCTTCGCCAGCTCACCATCGGTGAGCCGACCGCCCCCAACAACGGCCTTGGCGCCTTTGGCGAGAGCATCATTCACCTGCGCCTCGACCTTCGCAACCGCGGCGTCGTTCACTAGTGGCCCGCAGCCAATTCCTTCGGTCGCTCCATTGCCGGTTCGAACTCGGCCCACTCGCTCGGCCATCGTTTCGGTGAACTGCTCGACAGCATCCGAATGTACATAAATCCGATTCGGGCTGATACACGCCTGACCTGCGTTGAGAAATTTCAGCGCGGCGGCGCCCTTGGCGGCATGGACCGGATCTGCGTCGGGCATCACGATGAACGGTGCGTGGCCTCCCAACTCCACGGAGATCCGCTTGAGAGACGCCCCAGCCGCCGACGCGAGAATGCGCCCAACCGCTGTGGAGCCGGTAAAGGTCAGCTTCGCGACCCGTGGGTCGGACGTGAAGGTCTCACCGATAGGCCTCGGGTCCGAAGCCGTCACCATGTTGATGACGCCAGGTGGAACTCCGGCGTCGTGAAACACCTCGAAGATCGCCCGCGCGTTCAAAGGCGTCGCTTCCGCAGGCTTCAGTACGAGCGTGCAGCCTGCGGCAAGCGCAGGAGCCATCTTCCGGGTCAGCATCGACATCGGGTAGTTCCAAGGCGTCACTGCTGCAACGACACCCACCGGGGCCTGGACGGAAAGGAACCTCTGGTTTGCCCGCGCGGAAGGGATCCACTCGCCAGTGAGACGTCGTGCCTCTTCCGCGAACCATCGAATGAAATCAGCGCCGTAATTGACCTCAGCAGCCGAGGCGCGCAGGGGTTTGCCCTGCTCCGCAGTCATGAGCTCAGCAAGCGTCTCCGCACGCTCGCGCATGAGTGTCCACGCGGACATCAAGATTTCCGCCCGTTCATAAGGCGTCGTCGTGGACCATGACGCGAACGCCGCGTCAGCCGCTCGAATCGCGCGTTCGGCGTCCTCGGCTCCTCCGTCCGGCACGTCGGCCATGTGTTCACCCGTTGCAGGGTTCGTGACCGGAAACGTCCGTTCGGAGATCGCGTCAAGCCACTCGCCATCGATGTACATCCGGACAGCGTATTGGACCGCTGGTCACGGAGGAATCATCTTTCTTCTGGGCGACACCGTGATGGGCTACGTCACGATCAGCTTGCCTATCGAGTGGCGCCACACGCAGTTTGGAGTGCCGCTCGATCGATCACAGGTCCATCAATAGCGGTCAGGCCCGTATCACCCGCTTCGGAGATGGGTGTTCGAAGCGTGGCTTGCTCATGGTCGATGGAAAAGAATTTCGTAGCTCCGATGTCGGGCAGATCGACCACGTGTGCGTTGACGATCGCCGCCCGCGTGAGGTCACCCGATTCTGCCGCAACCAGGAGAATCTGATGAGCGAGCTCAGCTTGTTGCCAACCGAAGGAAAGGCTCTCCGCAGCCCAGTATTCGGTCGTCGGGAACGTCGAACGGATGCGGGCCGATCGAGTCGAATCGCCGAAGGGTGAAATAGAGGCGGTGTGTGTGTAAAGCGTAGACACCGTCGCCGCCACGGAGGTCTCGAGAAGCAGCGGGTCGTAACTTTGGTACGTACCGCTCCACAACCAGGCGTTGTCTCGTCCAGCCACACCGAGGAACAGCTGTCGCAACTCGCTTGGACTCACTGCTAGCCAGACCAGATCCGGTTCGCTCTCGGCGAGTTCTGTCGCGACATCCTCGACCGATTCGTCGGTCAGCTCGCCCCCGAAGTCAAACACGATCTCTGCCTCGGCCTCTTCGGCGGCAGCGATTGCGCCCACCATCGAGCGAGCGCCGTACACGCCCTGGCGACTCACGATCGCAACGGTCGGAGCCTCAAGTTCGGACGCTTCTATCAACCGCAGTACGCCTGCGTAGGAGTCAACACACGTGTCCTCGCCGAGCCGAGCCAGGTTTCGCGGGGTCACCGCTCGACTGAAGGCATGACCGCGCGAGATGCCGAGAGCGTTCTCCGCCTCGAGAAGAGGCAGCACTTCGGCTGCGAAGTCATCGCCTCCAATGGATGCGATCATCGCGACCCCACTTTCGCTCTGCTCCAGCAATTCTCGAACATTGTCGAGGTGCGCAGCGCTGTCGGACGCATGATCGAGGGCGATGATCTCGACCATCCGGCCAGCGATGCCGCCTGCAGCGTTGACCTCATCGAAATACGCAAGATGAGCGTCGACGACGAAGGAGTCGATACCGCTCAGGGGGCCGCTGAGATCCACCGAGAGGCCCACTCGAATCGACGTTTCATCCACACCAAAATCGGACTCGAGCGCGGGAATCGTGGTTGTCGGCGCAGTCTCCTCAACGTCGGCCGCTTCGACCGAGGAAGAGGTCGACAACACTGAGGTCGTCGACGAGGCAGCCGACTGATCGGCCTGCGACTCGGCTTCGTCACTGCTACATCCAGCCGCCAGAAGAATGATCACCGCGACTGCCGATGAGGTACGTCCGAAAACAGTCATGGCCGATCAATCATGACAGAAAAAGCTAGGAACACTGGTCAGCCTGCGACCTCACCGTGCAGGTAGGCCGCGATGACCTCTGGATTCGGCTGGATCTCGTTCGACAGACCTTCACCGATCAAAACCGAAACGGCGCACGACCGAGGCCGTGCGCCGTCATCGACCAAGGTGTGGGCGGCTGTCTTGGTTGGGTGATCGTCAGCTCATCAGAATCGTCTGATCCGCAAGCGCAAGATTGTCTCGAGTTCGACGCGACGCTGCCGCGAGCTGTGTGTACTCGGCATCGATATCGGTCATCACTCGCTGAAATTCGCTCTGCACGTTGTCAACAAGGGCTTGTGCCCGGGCAACGAACGTGGTCTTCTCCACCGAAAGATTTGCGGTTGCCGAAGCCAGGACAGCGTTGACCTGTCCTTGGAGACGCTCCTTCAGGACCAGCGCGTTCTCTCGTGATTGGCCTTGCCAGTCAGAGGCGGCGAGCACCGAATGCGAACGTGCGATATCGATCGTCAAAGTCTCCGCGATGCCCTCGAACGTCGAGACGAGACGTGACATCGCTTCGTCGATCGACTCGGACAGGACCACGGCTGCCGCATGGGTGTCGGAGCCTGTCGCGACGGCAAGTGCACCGGACTCGACCAGTCGACCGGCACTTACTTCGATGTCCTCGAGATTTCCTCCGATGAACCCCACTTCATATCCTTTCATGTCGTTTCACTAACCACAGTGGCATTTGACACTCGGTCTGTCAACTGTGCGTTGCCGCGGAGACCGATGTTCCGCTCGACACTTCCGCTCGATATCCGCGGACCCAATCTTTGTCGCTACGCGAGCTCGGCTCTCCTCCCGCCATCACACGTCGGAACTTCCACCCGACATCCGGCGAAGCCATCTTGGTCGATCGCCTCCGGCTCAGTCCCTCCCCGCCGCTCTCCAAGGGGCCTGACCCCTATTGAGTCAATTGAGTGGTGACTCCCCTCACAAATCAACGATTCGGAACAACGTACGACGTAAGGGGTCAGGCCCCTTTGTCATGAATCGTTGAATATTGAAGGAACTCGCTGTCGAATTGACCGATTAGGGGTCAGGCCCCTTCTTTCCCGCTCGTCCCTCGCTC
>CAXMRH010000272.1:0-4992 GCA_964196045.1 uncultured Chthoniobacterales bacterium
CTCCGCCTGGAACGGCGGTTGATGTGTCGGGCGCGGTGGAGCGCTCGACCGGCGACTACCTCATCACGATCCTCGACCATGGAACTGGCATTGAGGCTGAACAACTCCAGGTGTTGAACACCTTGTTGCAGACGCCGCCTAACTCGACTCTGACCATCTCGCACTCCATCGGTCTGCATGTCGTGAGTCGTCTTGCAGACACTCTCAGCTTGCAGGTTCGTTTGCACCAGGCCGAAGGCGGCCGGACCTCGTCGACCATCAGGGTTCCTGCAAACGTTGCTGCTGAGTGGTCTCAGACTGCAGTTGGTGCAAGTGTCACTGCTGCAGTTGTTGCGGCACCGGTTCCCGCCCCAGAGAACCCGATGGTTTCATCGACACCCCCTGCGCAGTTCACGCCACCACCAATGAGACCGGTCCCCGAGCCGACTCAGGCCGTCGTGCCACCAAGCGTGGTCTTTCCCGACGTCGACCTTCCCATCGAGCCCACGCAGCCCTTTTCGCAGCACGAGCCGACACCCGCAATGGATCTGGCCGACCCGACGACTCTCAAGTCTGTCGGTGACTTGATGTCGGCGGACGATGTCGTGGTGCCAGATCCCCCAGCAGTTCCGACTATCGATATGCCGGGGCTTGGTGTTGAGGATCTAGAACTTCCGTCGCTCGGCACGTTCCTAGAGAGTGACCTTGCCGACCCAGAGCCCGCAACCGAGGCTCACGAGATAGTTGAACCAATCAGCGATCCGTTCGCCGAAATCGCTGGGGATGTCGCATTTTCCGAGCTCGATACTCCAGCGTTCACACGTACGGCGCTTGCGGTGTTCCCGTCTGAGCATGTAGCTCCCGAGCCTCCGCCTTCCGACCTGGCAACGCTAGAACCGTTCATTCGAGAAACCTTCATTTCACCTCCGATGCCTGTTGCTGGCGCCGAAACGGCGCTACCGGAACCTGACGTCACTTCGGCTGGGCTCGTCCGACGGCAACGTCAGTCATCGGAATCAATTCCCCGAGTCGATCTGCAGGCAGACCGAACTGCGCCATCGCAGCGAACACCTGATCAGGTGAAGAACATGCTGTCCCGATACAAAACGGGACTCGAACGGGGCCGTGGCGCCGCGGGAACGGACGGTGAGTAATGGCTACTCAGGTTGAAGATGTGAGTTGGCTCATCACGAGCTTCGTGGACCAAACGCCTGGCGTGGTTGAGGCGATCGTCGTGTCGTCGGACGGATTGCTGATGGCGATGTCCAACGGCCTCGATCGTGCAGGAGGAGATCGCTTCGCAGCGGTTGCCTCGGGTCTCATCGGCCTTGCGTACGGCGCTGCCGGTCGCTTCGGCGGGGGCAAGGTCAACGAAGTCATCGTCGAGATGGATAATGCCTTGCTTCTTGTTACTGGTGTCAGCGATGGTTCAGCGCTAGGTGTCGTCGCCGACGCGACCTGCGATATCGGTTTCGTTGGGTATGAGATGGCAGTACTCGTCGAGAAGACGGGCAACGTGCTAACTCCTGAACTTCGTGCACAACTAGTGAGCTCGTTGCCGCGATGACCGCGTACGACGTGAACCAAGACGCCAGCGGGGAACAACCCCGTGGTCGACTGCGGGTACCGCCCTACGCGGTGACCGGCGGGCGGACGCGCGTCGATGTCGACATTCCGTTCGAGGCGCTCGTGCGAACGACTGAACGAGGGCGACAGAACCTACCCCTTGTCGCGTTCGAGCGTCACGACATCCTGAAACTTGCAGAAAACCCCATAGCCGTTGCAGAACTCTCCGCCCATCTGCGATTGCCGATTGGCGCAATACGCGTTCTAGTCGGTGACCTAAGCGTGGAAGGCCATGTACAAACAAAAGCGATGACGGTGAAGGCTGACACCGCCCTCCTGGAAAGGGTTCGCGATGGTCTCCGTCGACTCTAGCTTCCACCCTGCGCCGACATTCGGTACCGAGTCCGTGCCCCTCCCGGTGAAGATCGTTGTCGCTGGTGGGTATGCCGTTGGAAAGACGACGTTCGTCGGATCAATCTCCGAGATCGATCCGTTGACGACCGAAGCGGCACTCACAACCGTGAGCGCTGACGTCGACGACGAGGGCGATGCGAGCACAAAAACCTCCACAACGGTCGCCATGGACTTTGGACGTGTCGGCCTAGGTGACGAACTCGTGCTCTATCTGTTCGGCACCCCTGGTCAAGATCGTTTCCGCTTCATGTGGGACGAGGTAACCCGAGGTGCGATCGGAGCGGTCGTGCTGCTGGACACTCGTCGTTTCGAGGATTCCTTCGGAGCAGTCGAGTACTTCGAGCGAGCCCAAGTTCCGTTCGTAGTAGCGATCAATGCATTCCACGGTGAGCTCCATCACAGCGTGGAGCAAGTTCGCGAGGGTCTCGACCTTTCCCCCGATATTCCTGTCGTCACCACAGACGCCAGAGATCGCGAGCGAACAAAGACAACTCTGCTCGAGCTCGTCGAACACGCACTGGTCAAAGCGCACTTCTGACGGTTTAGTGCGTACCTTCGATGAGGGCGGCGACGTTGCCCTTCTCGATATGGTTGAGAACTGGTCGGACTTTCACGAGATACCAGATTGCCAACGGTAGGCCTACGGGAACCACCGCGATACCGAGAAGTAGCGTCGCGAGCCAGACTATTTGGGTTCGCTCCGAGAAGGCCCAGACCCACTGAGGGATCCGTGCAGCATGGAGAAAGGTCACGCCGATGAAGGCGATCGGGCTTGCAGCGACAGCAATCCAGAGTGCCATCACCATGAACTCCTGGAAGCCATCCATGAGCAGACGATACCTGCTCGGTCGATGCGGCGACTGACCCGCTCGGCCGTCTACGCTCACGGTTCCGCGTCTACGTTGTACCTACAGGAGGAACGAGATGGAAGAAGTTGATGTCGCCTGCCCTCGATGTGGTGGCTCCCTGAGCGACGACGAGTTCTACGGCGTGTGCACGACCTGTTCTGGTGACCTGCGAGCGCTCTTCGATGGTGTGCCACGCTCTGATGTCTCCACGGCTGAATATGAGCCGAAGATGAACGTCACGCCGAACGCGGTCGCCTCGAAGGACTAGTCACTCCCAGATTCCTCGATGCTCCATCACGCCGCGCAGGAGCGTTGGTCGGTCGGTCATGATTCCATCGACACCGAGATCGAACAGGCGGTGCATCTCGACCTCGTCGTCGATCGTCCAGGCGTGCACGACAAGCCCCTCATCGTGCGCGACGTCGACAAACCGTTGCGTGATCACCGGCACCCCGCGCAGCTTCGCCGGCGCTTGCACCGCGTTTCCGGAGCTTCGCGGGCGCCGTATACCTCGGCTTCGTGCAAGGAGGTTGACGACCGCGATACGGCCGAATGAGGTGCAGAGCTGAGCGTGCAGCGCTCGGGCCCGAGCCAGACGACGGTCTGAGAACGAGCCAATACAGACTCGATCGAACGCATCGGCCTCGTCGACCACCTCGAGAAGAGGCAGAAGGACATCGTCGGACTTTGCGTCGAGGTTGAATCTCGACTTCGGGAATTCCGCGAGCAATTGCGACACTGTCGACAGACGGCCGCCTTCTCCGATCGGAACCTCCCGTAGGTCATCCCAGGACCATTCGGAGATCTTGCCGACGGTTGCACTCACCCGATCGATCTTTGCGTCGTGAAACGCGACGACCACGCCGTCGGCCGTGAGCTGCGCATCGGTCTCCAGGTACTGGTAACCGAGGGCAACGGCTGCACGGAACGCTTCAATCGTGTTTTCCGGTGACTCGCCTGCACCGCCACGGTGGGCGATTGCGATGGGACCGGAGGCCTCGAGGTACGGGTGTGTTGCCACGATCGAAGCCTACCGGGCGCCAACACAGCCTACCGGGTGGTAATACACCCTTCTACCGGGCGGTAACACACCCTAGAGCTATCGCTCCGGCAGATATCCAATCGCTTCAGCATCACGAGAAGCACGCCATGCAACTGACCCGCATCTCGAGGGGACGACTAGCCTTGTCCGAATGCGTAGAACAAAACTCGTCGCGAGTCTCGGCCCAGCAACAGATGATCCGGAAGTTCTCCGAGGCATCATCCGTGCCGGCGTGGACGTCGCCCGGGTCAACCTGTCGCACGGCTCGGTCGACGAAGGCATGGAGCGGTACAACCTCGTTCGCAGAATTGCGGCCGAGGAAGGGCGATACGTCGGTGTTCTTGCTGACCTGCCCGGCCCAAAGGTCAGGACGGCGGTCTTCAAAGAAGAAGCGGTGTTCGAGAACGGTGACGTCGTACGGATTGTCCCTGGCAGCACCTCGTCGTCGAGGGCCGTGATCGAGGTCGACTACGGCGATGTCGCCTCGAGTTTCCTGGTCGGCGATCGAATTGTGATCGGTGACGGACGGCTGGTGCTCGAAGTCCGAACCACGGATGGCAACGAGCTCACAGCAACGGTCATCCACGCCGGAAAGCTGACCGGTCAACCAGGTGTCCATGTCCCTGCAGACAAGCTGTCGATGCCCACACCGACTCCACATGACCTGAAACTCCTCGATGTCTTTGTCGAGGCCGGCGTGGACATGGTTGCGATCAGTTTTGTGAAGTCTGCTCACGACATGCGCCGAGTGGGCACCGAACCCCATCCACGCGGACCGTTACTCGTCGCAAAGATCGAAACGCGAGCTGCCGTCGAAAATCTCGATGGAATCATCGAAGCTTCGGGCGCCATCATGGTCGCTCGCGGCGACCTCGGGAACGAACTGCCGATCGAGGACCTTCCCATTACGCAGAAGAAGATCATCGAGCGTTGCATCGCGGGCGGCAAGCCTGTGATCACGGCGACCCAAATGCTCGAATCGATGATCACCGCTCTAGCTCAGACTCGGGCAGAAGCATCCGACGTGGCCAATGCAGTCTGGGACGGGTCTAGCGCCGTGATGTTGTCGGGCGAGACTGCCGTTGGCGTGGACCCGATCAACGTGGTGCGAACAATGGGCCGCATTGCTCGTAAGGCCGACGA
>CAXMRH010000273.1:0-8175 GCA_964196045.1 uncultured Chthoniobacterales bacterium
GCCGAACGCGCACATCGACAGTCGAGCCATCTACACCAACACGGTGCCCGGCGGGGCATTCCGAGGCTTCGGCGGCCCTCAGGGTACGTTCGTGGCCGAGACCCAGATGAACAAGCTCGCGCAAGCGCTCGGGATCGATCCAGTCGAACTCAGACGGAAAAACTCGCTGCGCGAGGGAAGTGACGGCATCACGCAGGCGACGCTGCCTCCGGGCGTCACGCTCCCCGAGGTCATCGAGATGTGTTCGACGAAGGCTCGCATGGACGGCCCACTCTTCGATGCCGCGTCGTTCGCCCCCGTTGCCTCGCTGCCGCCGTCGTCGACCGCGGTGCGGCGCGGTCGAGGTTTCGCGTGCGGATACAAGAACGTGGGATTCAGCTTCGCGGCCCCCGAACGCTGCGAGGCAGAGGTGCGGCTTTACGGCGACGAGGACAGCACGGACCCGGTGGCCGCCGAGATCTACCACGGAGGCGCCGAGGTCGGTCAGGGAGCTCACCAGGCGTTCCGGCAGATGACCGCCGAAGCCACGGGCGTCCCCCTCGACCAGGTGCGCGGCCATTTCTCTGACACGGCGACGACCGGAGATTCCGGGTCGGTATCGGCATCTCGGATGACGTTTATGGCGGGCAACTCGATCCTGGGTGCGGCCGAAGAGGCGGAGAAGGCATGGCGCGATGGCGAACGTCCTGCGATCGGACGGTTCCGGTACACGCCGCCACCGACCGAGATGCTCGATCCAGAGACTGGCGCCGGGCAGCCGAACTTCTCGTATGGCTACATGGCGCAAGCGGTCGAGGTTTCGGTCGATACCGAAACAGGCCATGTTCGAGTCGATCGAGTGACCAGCGCACACGACGTCGGGCGGGCGATCAATCCACGTCTCGTCAAGGGCCAGATCGAAGGCGCCGTGGCGCAGGCTAACGGCTATGTCGTGAGTGAGAACCTGGTCGTCGCCGGAGGGCGAATTCAGAACCCGAGACTCAGCGGATACCTGATTCCAGGAATCGGCGACGTACCTGAACACGTCGAAAGTGTCATCGCCGAATTCAGCGACCCCCTCGGTCCGTGGGGAGCTCGTGGAGTCGCAGAGATGCCCTACATCACCTACGCTCCGGCGGTCATCGCAGCGGTACACGACGCAACAGGTGTCTGGTTCGACGAGTTCCCTCTCACCCCGTCGCGTGTACTTGCCGCCCTCAAAATTCGGTAGGGCCTCAGGCGCTGACGATGACAGGGGCGCCCAACGGAACGTGGTTGGCTAGAAACTGCAAGACCTCGTTCGGCACTCGGACACATCCGTTCGAGATGGCTTGGCCGAGGTCGGCGTCAGGGTTGTTCGTTCCGTGGATGGCGATCACCGGAAGTCCACCGCTGAAGGACGGCAGAGTTTCGGAGTACGCGGAGAGGACCAATGACCACTCACCGAGATACGACTCCTCGGGCGGATTGAGACGTTTCGCAGCCACATAGAACGTGCCAAGCGGCGTCGGCGACTTCTCGGTACCGATCGCCGCCTGAGATTCTGCGATCAGTTGGTCGCCATCAAACACTCTCACCGATGTCTCCGACAGTGTCACTTCTGCCCGGATGTTGGTCTGTCCGATGGAGTAGTCGGCGGTGGGGATCCAGGCCTCCTGTCCATTGGGCCGCACGGGCAGTTGCACCTTGACCCACTCGTCCTCCAGAGATCCCTCGGTCACCATCAAGGTCAACGCACCACCGAACTGGTGCGGGTTCGAAACACGAAACGGAAGAACGATTCTTTCGCCGTCTGGTTCGTCGAACGCGACGAGTGACTCAACCCAGGCGCGAGCAGTGGCCGTGAGTGTTCGGTTGGGGTCAGGAATCGTCGTGGTGGTTGTGGCCGGCGCGGCCGTCGTCGTTGTCGTGAGGGTCGTCGTCGAAGCGACAGACGTCGTTGACGAGTCGGCCACACTCTCCTCGAAGGCACGATCCTGCGCCGCGAGCGACCCACACCCAGTTGCCAATAGAGCAAGCACGGCGAGAGTGGTGTGGAGCGAGGCGCGGGGCACGAGGTCTGAGCCTAGTTAGTAGGAGTGCTCCCGTGTGGCTCAATCACGCAGCGGCCTTGGCGAGCTGCTTGCGCTTCTTTGACGAGACTTCGTCGTTCTCGATGTACACCTTCAGCTCGTCGAGGAAGGTGTTGAGCGTCGTCTTTAGCTTGATGGCGAACATGGGACCCATGACCCTGCCGAGGGTATTTGTCTCCATCTGAATGTGCAGGCTCACGGATGCGGACTCCAAACCAGTCGCCTGCACTTGCACGGTGTTCTGCGCAAGCGTAATGAACGATGGCATTCCGCTCACTACGAACCTGAATTGTTTGTTCTCCTCGGAGTACTCGGTGAATGTCTCCTTCAGGTCACCGAAGCCCGGTGTGGCGCAGATGCGGCCACCAACCGTTGCGCCGTCGGGCACGCTGGCGTCGATGTTCGGTCCTGATGATGCAACGCCTGACGACCACATGCCCACTCCGTCGAAGTCATGGGCGACGACCTCCCAGACACGATCGGCAGTGGCCTTGATGTTGAGGCTCTTCTTGAATTCCATTTCGAGGTCCTTTCGGATTGGGGTGTTTCCTCGCTCATGTCATGAAAGCCATGTTCGGGTGGGTGCACATCGCCCAGCGACGTGAATCACCCGGCTTCACCCGCGCCAAGAAGACCTCTGGGTGCCAGAAACTTCCGGGTGAATGTCGTCTGTGGGTGATGAAGACACCGGTGATGGCAGGCAACATAGACACGTGATCGAACCGCCCATTCCCCTCGTCTGGGCGAAGCTACGACCTCCGCGGCTACCAGCCCAGGCGGTGCCTCGGCAGGAGCTCATCGAGGAGCTCGCCCGATCAGGAGCAGCGCTCACCGCGATCGTTGCCCCCGCCGGGTACGGCAAGACCACGACCGCAGTCCAACTCGCCGAACACCTCGGCGACTCGTACGCGTGGGTGTCCTTGGAGGTCGGTGATGATGATCCCGCGAGGTTCTGGACGTACGTGGCCGCAGCGTTGGTGACCTCTGGAATAGCGGGAGCAGATGCCACGTATGCCCATCTCGCTGATGGACCGGAGGGCGTCGCCGCGGCGACGCTCACTCTGCGAGCGGCCATCGAGGCGCACCCGAATTCCGTCGTCCTCGTCCTGGATGACATGCAGGCGCTGGGCAGTGATGTGATCGAACGTCAGCTCGGCGACTGGCTGAGGCATCCGCTGGACAATTTCCGCCTCATAGCGACCTCAAGAAGCGACCTCGGCCTGCCCGTTGGTCGGCTGCGAAGCCAAGGGCTGCTCACCGAGGCCCGTGTTGAGCAGTTGGCGTTCGACAACATCGAGTCCGCGAGACTTCTCGGCCAGTCATTCGGCCTTTCGACGCTCACGCAAGACCAACTCAACGCCCTAGATGCCCGAACCGAGGGATGGCCGGTCGGCCTCTACCTCGCGGGCTTGACACTTCGCGACGATCCTGACATCGACGCACAACTCGAGCGTTTCACCGGCGACACGCGTCACCTGACGGAGTATCTCTCGGCGGAAGCAATGGACGGAGTCTCGCCAGACGTCCGGGCTTTTGTTCTTGCAACGAGCATCGTCGGTGTTCTCCATCCCGACCTCTGCGACGAGCTCACGGGGCAGGTTGGCAGCCTTGGTGTGCTGCGCGGACTCGTTTCCGAGAACGTGTTCACCTCGGCCCTTGACGAATCGGCCACGATTTTCCAGTACCACCCGCTATTCCGCGAGCACTTGCGGTCAGCACTTCGGGCGGAGCACCCCGAGCAGATGTTGGAACTACACGCACGCGCGTCTCGTTGGTTCGAGGCTCGCGGTGACGTCGACGAAGCGATCATCCATGCGAGTGAAGCTGGAGATGTAGATCGTGCCGAGGCATTGATCGCCTCGACATCCATGCTCTTCTCGAATGCCGGACACTTCGGAACGATCATTGGTTGGATCAACGGAATCGGCCCTGCCGAAAACTTGGCGACCTTCACGGACCTCCTGATGGCCTGGATCATGCTGAATCTGCATGACTACGAAGGTCTGGACCGCTGGCTTCGCCTTGCCGAACGCGCAGCCGAGACCGACGAAGAGAAGATAATTGTCGCTTTGCAGCGTCCAACGATCATGGCGCACAAGTCTCGGCACGCAGGCGACGTCGGCGGGCTTCTCAAGTGGTCGGAGGCGGCCGTTGTCGCAGCAAGGGCAGCCGTCGACTCGCGACCTCCCGGCGAGGACGAGGCTGAAGACAACATTTTCATGAGGTTCGACGCAGGGTTTGGCGCCTCGATGTCGGTCTCGGGGTCGGCGGCTTTCTGGGCTGGTGACTTCGCGGCTAGTCGTGAGCACATGCAGTCCGCGCTGACGATCGCTCGCACCACGGGAATCGCGATTGAAATCGTCTTCTGTTACATCTATCTGGCGATGATTGAAGCAGAGTCGGGCGACCCGGAGACAGCGCTTGCCCATGCCGACCAGGGTCTGCAACTCGTTGGCAGCGACGGGGAGCGCCACAATCAGCCAGCACTTGGTTACCTGGCTAGGTCGATAGCCCTCTTGCGGCTCGGCCGGCCGCGCGATGCAACAGTCGATCTCGAACAGGCGCGGAGGGTCGCTGCGATGCGCACGGAACCGCTCCACGACGCTGCGATCGAACTGCAGCAGGCGCGATTGCATCATCTCCTGGGCGACTCCGAGGCAGCTCGGGCGTCGGTTCGTGTTGCACGCGGCATTGTCGAGCCACTTCCGGACCCGAGATTCGGCGACCGCATTCGCGCTGTCGAGAACGAGATTCGCTTCGTTGCGAGAGATGTGGACGATCTTCCCATTGGCGCGCGAGAGCTGACCGACAGAGAACAATCCGTGCTTGCGTTGCTTCCCCACGGGCTGAGCCGGCGGGAGCTCGCCGCGCAGCTTCATGTTTCGGAGAACACGATCAAGACCCACCTGACGTCGATTCGACACAAGCTGGGCGTCAGCGGTCGGACGTCGGTGGTCGAACGCGCCCGAGACCTCGGAATGCTCGCCGAGACCTAGCTGACCGACCGTTGCGCGTACGCTCTGCCCAGTGGAACTCAGCGTCTTTGAAGAAGCGGCCGAATTGGTGCGGGCAATGACTCCTGACGAACTCGGACAGGTTCGCGTTCGGGCGCATCGCCGAGGGGTGAAGGTCTGGTTCGACACCGAAGTGCCCGGCAAGGAGCACTATGAGGCCCAGTTGTTGTCTCGTCGGTACGTCGATGGTGTCGAGGGGATGGCGATCGAGATCGGTTTCCACACCGAGCACAAGGAGCTTGACCTGAATCTGGCGGTCGTCGACTCACTCGCTTCGGGTGAGGTCAAGTGGCGCAAAGTGTTAGGTGACGAGCCAGAAGTGGCCGTTTTCTATGGCGCCGAGAACTGGCGACGCGTGTCCGAGGCATGGGTCGAAGAGGATCTGGAAGATCCCGATCTGGCCTTCGAAATGGCGAGCCGCCTTGTCGACTACGTCTCGGCGATCGAACCTGCCCGCGGTTAGGAAGATCAGTCGGGCCAGGACGACGAGTCAGACCAGTCGGCTCGATTCCGACCCGCGGCTCGGGCGGCGTCGTGGAGTAGATCGTCTTGGAGGACCAAGGCGCTCCCATTGAAGGTTGTTGATGCCATTCACCTTTCCCAACTACTTGTGCCCGCACCCGGGGTGTCGTCAGGTCGGCAGCAAAGGGTGAGTCATTCGGCCTATGGCTGAAATGGCCACGTCGTGGGCTACGGCGGTGTGGGCATCCAGTCGCCGCGGCCGCCGCGGGTGAGATCGAGGATGTGCCAGACGGGCGAGAGAAGGTCGACGCCACGCCAGTGGTCACCTTCGATGTGGGCGCCTCCTCGATAACTCAGACGGATGCCTTCTGGTGTTTTCTCGTAGACCGAGATGAAAGGCTGCTGGCGGCCGACATCGTCCTCACCGCCGATGTCGGTCTTGAAGGAGTTGTTGGCGGCACTGACCACGGTCAGGTCGCGCCAGTCGTGGGCGGCGACAAGCTGGTTGTTCTCGTCGACCGTTCCCGACGTCGCAACCACGAAGTCGATGCGTTCCGAGAGGTTGTTCGCGACGCCGTTCCAACCGTCGGCCCACATCGCACACATCGGGCAGGGTGTCTCCTGCAACTTTCCGAACATGAAGTGGTAGATGACGACTTCGCGGTTGTCATCAGTGAACAGGTCGCTCAAGGTGACGTCACCGTCGGGACCTTTGAACGCGTAGTTCGACACGGCCCGGCCTGGTGGAAGGTCTCGACGTAGCTGCGCTACTCGTTCGCGATCGAGCATGAGCGCAAGCTCGGCCGACCGAAGTGTCGCCAAGGCGATTTCGTGGGGGAGGAGGTCGAGGCACCGGGTCCAACCAACACTGTGCTCATCCTCGGGACCCAACGGAAGACCGTCATGTCGAAGTTCGACGATGGTTTCGTCTCCATCGGAGCTGAGGGAGATGGTGACAACGGTCGACCCTGGAGGGACCGCCTCAGTGTGATCCCAACCCCACGTGAACGAGACGGAGTTCGGTGCATCGATCGTCAGGTATTCGCCTGTTGCGCAATGGTCACCCATGTCGAGGAGGAAGTCGCCCCCCGGTGTTGGATCGACGGTGACGTTGCCCATCCAGCGCCGGAGTTTCTCCTGATCGATCAGGAAGTCGAAGACGAGATCTCGTGGCGCTCGGATTCGTTCGGTCAAGATCAATGCGGTGCTCGATGTGGTGTCGGTCATTTCTTGTCTCGCTTTCGTGAGTTCCATTGCTCGCGTTCGACCTCGACTTTGAGATTGCGCAGTGAGTCACTCCAGAACTCATCCATCCAAGCGCGAAGTTCGTCCATACCTTCTGGGCGGGCTCGATAGAAACGGCGGGTGCCCTCTGATCGTGCCGTCACGAGCTCTGCATCCTGCAACACCCGGAGGTGCTGACTGATTGCTGGGCGGCTGACCGAGAAGTTCCCCGCGATGTCGCTGACGGTTTGCTCCGTATCTCGAACGAGACGGAGGATCTTGCGTCGGGTTGGTTCGGCCAGGGCACGTGCGGCGGCATCCATTTCATGAAGTGTAGACGAATCTGTAAGCTAATGCTAACGTAAGCATCAACTTACGAAAGGTCAATGAAATGCAATCGGAAATGCTCAAGAACCTCGATGAGATCCTGCACAACGCCAGTCGCCTGGCCGGGCAGATCTCTGGAGACCAATGGACGGCACAGACTCCCTGCGCGGAGTGGGATGCACGAGAGCTGGTCAATCACATGCGGGGACCTGTGTCGTCATGGGAATGGTGGCGTCGCGACAGACTCCTACATCGACTCCCGACGACGACCACGTCGGTGATGATCCTGTCGGAGGGCTCGAGGTCGCAGCGAGAGAGAACTACGCGGCGTGGAGCGCCGATGGCGCCCTGGACGGCATGATCTCTATTCCAGGGGAGATGCCAGCGCTCGCTGGCCTCGGCGTGACGATCCTCGATGTGGGAACCCACTGCTGGGATCTGGCGCACACAATCGGGGCTGATCACGGTCTGTCCGATGAAAACATCGCCATGATCGACCATTGGAACCGCCAAATTGTGGGCGGCGATGATCGTTCAGACGGAGGCTTCGGCCCCGTCCTCGAACCTGCCGACGATGACGGTCTGACCCAGATGCTCGCCTACGTGAGTCGCCGACCCTGACTAGCGCTAGCGCTCCTCTACATCACTCGCTAGCACCGAAACGTCAGACCCAGAGCCGATCGACGACATCGAGCCACAGTTTCGTCGTGAGGCGAAGCGATTCGACGTCGATCCGCTCGTTGTGGCCGTGGAAACGACTCATGAATTCGCCCATTCCGACCTTCGAACTCAAGAGACCAGCTCCATACGCTGGAATCCCACGGTTCCGAAAGAAACGCGCGTCAGTGCCGCCCGTGACCATCGAGGGCAGAACCTTCGCTCCTGGATACGTCATCTGGATCGAATCGGTCAGAGCGGACCACAGGGCCGTGTCGGTGCTGGACTCGGTCGAGGCTCCGACGTGTATCGGCTCGACGGTCACGGAGCCCATCAGCTCGGGACCAACCGCATCCAGCAAGTGTTTGTCGACGTCCTCGGTGGACTCACCGGGAAGAATTCGGACGTCCACCTCGAGAACGACTTCGTCGGGGATCGTG
>CAXMRH010000274.1:0-28552 GCA_964196045.1 uncultured Chthoniobacterales bacterium
CTTCGTGCGACAACTCTTTGCCACGCCACGTAGCCCTGGCATCGGCCTCGCCGTTCAAGCCCTCGCCGAGATCATCGACCCAGCCACCGTCACCACCGTGCTGACCGGCTACACCAACGACTTCCTCAAGAGCACACAGCCCTAGCCCGAGCACTCGGGTTGGTTAGCCCGGTCGGGTGCCATCACGGGCTAATCGTCGGTCAGCCCTCGATCAGCTTGTCGAGCATCGCAACGAGGGTCGGTCTCCGCCGATGCGCCTCACGCAAACCAACAAGATACGCGTGATGATCATCTGCCAGACCGGCCGCTACGGCAGCGCGCCGAGCGTTCTTGAGCTGCTTGATAGCGGCCCGATACGCCCGTCGATCGGTCGTCTCCAGGATCGACTCGACAACCCGCACATACACATCGACCGACGCCGCTGGGTCTACAACCTCATAGGCCTCCGCCAGTCGAACAAGACGGTCGTTGCCGAGGTCATCGCCATCCTCGGCCGCGAGGCTCCAAGCCGCCACGACCTCGCCATCGGCCAACAACACATCAACCAGAGAGCCACGATCCCGGCGTCCCAGCACGTCGCGAGCTTCAGAAACATGTGAGTCCCAGGACCCAACCGCACCAGCTGCATCCTGCAGCAGCCCGTAGGTCGATGTACTGGGCATGTTCTCGTGATGATCGAGCCTCACGCCGAGAACAGCGGCCAGGTCTCCGTTCGCGTCGTGCACACCCGCAGCGATGTCGTAGAGGTGTTTGACCTGCCATCCGCCTGTTGCCTCGATGCCCCGCTCCGCCCATTGCAGCGCATGTTGGGCCGCTCGAGCTCCAGCATCGCCTCAGCTACACGCGTGTACTGATGAGGGGCAGTCAAGTCTCGTCCGAGCAGCGAGACGATCGCTTCGATGTCCCCATCGAGCACTGCAAGGCGTTCGGTTGCGTGCTTCACAGCGAACGGCACACGACCTTGAGCTGAACGCTCGGCCACTGCGTTGCGGTAGACGGCCATGCCCTTGTCGCCCAAGGCCGGGGAGTACAGCACCGGGTCGATCGTGAAGAAGTCCTGATCATCGAAACCGAACTTGACCATCCACCGAGCCAACGCCTTCGGCTCCGCCACCCCGGCAAGAGACACCTGCTCGTGGATCGTCAACAACCGGCGAGTCACATCGCCCATCATCCCCGACGAGTCATCCGACTTCAGGATCACCCGTACGACCCGACCAACCGAAAGCTCGATCAGCTTCAGCAGCTCCCTCGATGGGTTGCGCACTGCTTCGGCCTCCATCGCGTCGACCACGACACCAGCGTCGAGCGCCCACTCGTTTGCCTCCCAATAGTCCAAATGGCGCCGCGTCCGCAGCACCGCGTCAACCTCGGCCGGCAAGATCCCAACCCGGTCTGCGGGTACGGCTACAGCAAGCCGCACCGCCGCAGCGATCGCGGAAGGCTCGGCCGCTGCGCGTTCCAAAAGCTCCCTCGCAGTCGACTCATCCAACCCATCGATGATCTCACCCAACGGCTCACCATCATCCTGACTCATGACAGTTCATCCAGGACAGTGGCGACAGCCGTGCAGCACAGCGCTCCAGCAACATCAGGCTTCGCCAGCAGATCCGCCCGACCCACCCAGGACTTTCGATGACCGTTCATTCCGCCGAACCTAGGCAAATCTCACACGCCCCGGACGGCATCAGTCGACCTTGTCGCAGACATACACGAAATTCAAAGCCACGCGATCACATAGAAACCCGTGTCCGCGAGAACGGGGCAACTCCAGAGCCCGTTTACTCCGACGATCCCGAACGTGAGGCCGACACGCTCCGGCTTTGCCAAGTCGGAAATGGCGAGAACGGGGCAACTTCAGTCAGGCGTCGTTCGTGGGCTGCACGGCTAGTTGTCCCTTGGCTCCAGCTTTAGCGACCATGAATCCGCTGACAACGTGAAAGTGCTGTCGCCATTGTCGATGACCAACACCTTTCCCCCGAAAGCTACAGGAATGAGAATCACACCCTCTTGGCCCTCACCGCAGCCGATATCTGGTATCGGCGACTCGGGATTTCGAGGACCAACTATGACGAAGCCGTCATCAACCCACTCGATCGTGTAGAACGCCAGTGCACACGATCCGAACGTGAGCTCGGTTGGCCCAGGGAAGGATACGCCTTCATTGACAAAGGTCGTTGGCACACCACTGCGATCCGTCGGCAACCAACTCGAACCAGCCATCAACACTTCACGAGTCGTATTTTCATCGGGCTTGTCATCCACGGTCACGGGACTGTCACCCCCAACACTGGTGGCCTCTTCTCCAACACTACTGGCGACCTCTCCAACATTGGTGGTGGCCTCTTCTCCAACACTGGTGGCGACCTGGCTTGTACCAGGGCGGGTCACAGACCACGCGATTCCGGCGACGATCACGACCACTGCGCTTGCGAGTACCGTACGTCGAATCTGCTGCTGGCGAATCTCACGGAGTGCTGCTCGTTTGTGAACCTGAGAAACGTCAGGGACCACGAGGTCCTCAGCGATCCGGTCAAATAGGTTATCGGGCTCGTCGTTCATGGGTCGATCTCCTCAGTGTTGTCAAGGGTTGAACGAAGCCGGTTTCGTGCCTGGTGGAGCGTGGCGGCAGCAGTGCCTGCGGCAATTCCAAGCTCTTTCGCTACCTCGGCTTGCGGCAGGTCGTCGAAGTAGCGCAAGACCACCGCCCGTCGTTGCCGGTAGCTCAATTGTCGAAGTGCCGCGATCAGTTCAGCATCCGGATAGGCGTCCGTGAACACCTCGTCAAGACGTTGCGAGTTGACCAACTCAGAATGATGACGCGCCCGCCGAAACGAACGCCTCGCCGAGTTGATGGCCACCTTAGTGACCCACGCAGTAGGTGAATCCATTAAGTTGACGGAGTCCCATCGCTCAAACGCTTTGACGAACGCATCGTTTGTTGCGTCCTCAGACCGTGTTGATTCTCTGCCGCAGACCACCGCGACCGCAGCGAGCACCCTTGAGTACTCGCTGCGGTACCAGTGGTCGAAATCGACGCAACCGTGCTTCATGTCTGGTTAAGTCTTGAGCGCCACACTTTGTTTAGCCTGCTTCCAAATCATGGATCGGTGATCTGGATATCAACATGCAAGTCGTCCTCAAGGAAGTTCACACGGGAAGTCACCTGCTGATACTTGGTCCATGGAAGCCCGCCCTCGAGCACATTTGTCGTACTTCCTCGGACATGAATTCCAAGCGCACTGTGGCCAGATGTCACGGGGCCACCGCTCGAGCCTTTAGTGCTTGGCTGGTTATAGTTGGCGCGCTTATACGAGTACCACATCTGCTTCGTGAGATCCATCCCACCTCCAATAGCGATCACGATCGGGTCGGTCGACCCGACCGCCTTTTTCGTAGACCAGTCCACTGTCCCGCACTTGTATCCCGTAGTGACAGTAATGCCCGATTGACAGACGATCTCACCGGGATTGTTCCAGTTGTCGGTGTTATTGATATACCAGAGCTTGTGGGAGTCTTTCTTGTAGATGCGCCTGCCGTAGTTATCGTCCGGAATCAGAATTTTCATAGCATCTGAATCCTGGGAATCTGTATGCCAGGTATTGGTGGCGCCGTAGTCCCAGATCACGTTGTCTCCAAAGAAAAACGGATCGCCAAAAGTCTGGCCACCAATTTCGAGCCCTCGGTCTAAGGGGTCCTTGTTGCAATGACCGGCTGTGATCAAGAAACGCAAAGTTGGAACAGATTTGCCCCTGGCCATCAGTCCAGTCGTGCACTGGCCCCCGGCGTCCATATCCATTTGAAGGCCGCCTCGATACTCTTCAGTAGATGTCGTTGGACAATCTGACCGGCTGTTGCAGGCGTCAGGCGTTGCGATGGGGCCGTACTCCACCGTTACAGCGACACCCTTTGTTACAGCGACACCCTTTGTCGCTCGCTCAAGGATCGGGGTCACCTGCTCCAGCAGCTTCTCGGATATCGACCCGTCAGTGCGGCCTCTTGCCGCTGGATCGTCGATGCCTACATGAATCGAGTTTGTTCGCACGTCGACGCCCCAGGAACTGATGCCTGGAATTTCGCCGGCCACACCCTCGACAGCAATCGAAGCGGCCTCGAGCTCCCCGTAGGAATGCTCGACCTCTTTGAACACGATCCGTTCCGGATAGCTGAACGACTCGGCCAACTCAGCTCGTTGGCTATCAGGAAGCGAACCTTTAGTCGCTATGACGACCTGACCGAGTTCGTTGTCAACGTATCCTCCTGCATACCAGTCCTCCGTGCTGAGCCCGGCCTCATGGAGGTCGGAGCTTTCGGATCCAATAGTGACTCTGATCGTCAGCTCGATCTGCTCATCAAGCGTAAGTGGTATCCCCCAATTCTCAAGCCCGTCACGAAACTCCTTGTTTCGCGCAATCTCCTGAATGGCCGCCGGCTCAATCGGGAAGCCCATGCTGTGTCGGAATCCCATCCAATAGTCCATCTCGGCTTCGATGAGTCTTTCGACATCATCATCGGTGAGCGGCGTGTAGGAATCCTCTTGAGTCTGCTGCGAACCTTCGTCCTCAGAGCCATCGGGCGTGTCTTGCGCCCCCGCCATACTTGCCGTGGCCAGCAGTGCTGCGATCATCGCTAGCACAAGGACCACTTGGGTTCTTACCTTCATGTCTTCGCCTTTCGTCGGTCCGCCCGACGCATTCCCAGAACACCACACTTCCAGAGGAGGTGTCGGTCACCCCTTCACGGGGTCAAGCGGCCGCCCGGAGGGTGGAGGTGAGGACACGGAGCGCAGCGGAGTCCCGGAGCCGGCCCTTGACGCCACATCGTTTGCGCACAATTGGTTTGTTCCACCGTTTGGGTGGACCTGGCTGCCTCCTGCGCTTCTCGTGTTCAGCGACCGCGGGTGAGGGCGGGGCCTTCGTGATGTTTGGCGACGTGCTGCTGTTGTTGCTTGGAGTGGCGAAGGACGCCGATGACCTTCGACACGAGGACATTGCTGTGTTCGTGCCCGGCAGTGACCGTTCTCGCGCTCTTGACGTCGCCGTAGGCAGTTTGATGTTGATCGAGGGTTCCGGCTGCGATGTCCCACGCGTGTCGGGTCTTAGCGTTATCGGGCCGGGCGCCCAGCCTGTCGACGACGTGGCTGGGCTGGTCGATGGCTGCGCCGCGGCTTCGGTTGCGTCGGTCATCGAGGAGGCGTTTGTCGAGGTCATCGAGTTGGGTGTTCATTTGTGGTCGGCGTTCGTTCAGCTTCTCGGCGCAAGTCAGTTTTCGATCGAGATGGCCGAGCCGGTCGGTCAGCTGAGCGTGCTCTGCTCGGGCGCTCTCGATCTGACCGGGATGTTGTTCGACAATTCGTTTCGCTTTGGCAATTTGGGTTTCGTGGCCTCGGCGGCGCAGCGGCCGGTCACGATCGTCCAGCAGTTGGTGGGCTGTCTGCAGTTCGGCGTCGAGTCTGGTTGCTTGTGCGTCTGGTTGCTTGCGTTGTTGGAGCGTTCGGTTGTAGTCGCCGCTGAGCTCTTTGAGGTCGTGGTCGAGTTGGGTGAGTGTTTCGGTGATTGCCGCTCGTTGGTCGAACAATTGTCGTAGTTGATGGCCGGGCAGGGTGCCGGGGCGATGTTGTGGCTCGATGTCGGGTGTTGGTGCGGCGAGTTCGGCTTGGCGGGCAACGGCGGGCCGGTCGATCCAGTTGTTCGCGATCGAGTTGGCGAAGATTTCGACGGCGGTGTCTTGGCCGTTAGTGACGATGTAGGTGTCGTTGTGGTCTCGGCCTCGGGTCATGGGGACGTAGATGCCGCGGCTGTCGGTGGGTCCGTCGAGCAGAAGGATAGATCGGTCAACGGTTCGGCCTTGGACGGCATGACTGGTTTGGGCGTACCCGAGCTGCACGTGTTCGGCGACGTAATCTGTGGGGAGTTTCACGGTGCCGTTTTGGCCGTAGACGGTGAGAGCGCCGTTCCGGTGGACGGTGTTGACGGTCCATTGGTCGCGGTTCCTAATGGGAAGGCCTTGATTGGTGTGGAGTAGTCGGTGGTTGCGTCGGGTCACGATCTCATCGCCAACCAACAGCCGGTAGTCGCCCGCGTTGACGCTACGACTGTTGGGGTCGATCTCGCCGGCGGTGATGCGGCGTTGCTGGGCGTGCTGGTTGAGCCGTATGACGGTGTCGTTGCCAGGCGCCACGAGCAGCACAGTCTCGCCGTTTGCTCGGGCCGTGTGCCAGGCGTCGAGGGCTTGTTGTTCCATGCGGGTGGTTGTGCCTCCGTGGAGGCGGCCTTGCAGGTCGTATGTTTCGGTGATGGTGGGGTCGCCGCGTCGCAGGCGGAGGCTGGCGTGTCGTTCCCAGTTGTTGGAGAACCGGTGGACTTGGTCGAGTTCGATGGCGCCGTGGGTGTCGATGAGGTGTTCGAACATGCCTCCCCGGCCAACAGCAGAGAACTGCATTGGGTCACCCACCATGGCTACTCGCCATCCTCGGTCGTCGGCGAGGGCGCAGAGTTGGTCGAGTTTGTTGGTTGAGGCCATGCCTGCCTCGTCAACGATGACGGTCGCGCCGGCGGGGAGGTTGTAGCAGTGGTCGGGCGGCCGCTTGAGGCTGTGCTCATAGAGGAGTTTGTCCATCGTGTCCGCGACGACACCCGTCTCGGTTGATAGGACGTCGGCGGCGGCGGCTGATGGGGCGACTCCGAACACGGCACGCCCCCCAGCCTGAAGATGTGCAACGGCGGGGGTGAGGGCGGTGGTTTTGCCTGTCCCTGCTGGTCCGACCACAAGCACAACGTCGGCGTCGCCGGCGATGCTGGCGGCGGTTTCGGCCTGTGGCCCAGTCAGTTCGACCTGTGAGCGTTGTGTGGTTTCGGGTGCTTCGGTGGGGTCATGAGCCATACGCCGCTCCGCCCAAGCAAGCAGCCGTTGTTCTTGGGCAAGGATCTCCGGTGTCGTCAACGCCCGGTCGATCGCCGATTCGGTCACGGGGCGTCCGTCGCGACGCAACCGGGCACCGCCGCTGGCCGGACGCGAGATATCAACGCAGTGCTGTTCGATGGTGTGGGTCGTCATGGCGTCGAGCAGTCCGACCATCTCCGCGGCATCGACACCGGTATCTGTTGGGAGTGCGGCAGCGATCTCTCGGGTCAGTTCCGCTGGCCGCCACGTCGACTGATTCTCCGACAGCACCGTGATGGCCTCGGCACACCCAGCACGGTATGTGTCGGCGTCGATCGGTTTCGGCGCGACCCATTCGACGGCCTGGTCCACGATCTGTTCGGATTCGAGTCCCAGGTTCTCGACCTGACGTTTCCAACCGTCATGGAGGCTGGCGGAGTCGATGTCGTGGGTTTTGGGTGGGCGGCTATCGACAACGGCTTCTCGTTCGAGACGCCACCGTTCACGTGGTGTGGGGTCGCGTTCGAGGTTGTCGATGAACCGATCGATCTTCTCATCGATACGACGCTGAACCCCAGCGGTGCGGGTCGAGAACTCCTCGAGCACCACATCAGGAATGTTCTCGATTTCGGCGATGCCGTTCACCACTGGCTGCCAATCAACCCCAAGACGTGTCGTCAGCTCCGAACGCAGAGTCAAGTGATAGACGCTCGACAGGGTTCGCTGATCGAGCTTCAGGGCGCGGGCATCGAGTGCGAGCCAACGACCGTCATCAGAGCAGACCCGGTTGGCGATCACCACGTGGGTGTGAAGTTGGGGGTCGAGCGACCGTGAGGTGTGTTGGCGGAATGTCGCCGCAACAATCCCCTCCGCGTCGACGACTGCGACTTGGCCGCCGATTCGGTAGCGGGTGTGCGCATGTGATTCGACCCATTCGAGCATCGTGGCAACAGCGGTGTCGTGCGCTTCCAGCACCTCGCGACGGGTGATGTCGTCGCCGATCGCAAACATCGTCGACACCGACTTCGGCGCAGAAGCGGTGATGTCGAAACCGCGTACAGAGTCCTCGCCATACCGACGTCCTAACGGAATATCGCCCCGCATGCGTGGGTGGTTTCCGGCCATGAGCTTGAGGAACTCCCCGTCGATAACCTCGCCATCGAGGCCAAGCTCGGCTGCGCCGCGGCCGTGCCAATGGCCCTTGGGCTCGCCAGCGTCCAGGTAATAGCTCGGCAACGCCTGAACGTAATACTCGCCAGCGCCGGGTCCCTTCAGCGTCGTGACGCGGGCGGTCACGCCAGCCACCTCCCGACAAGGGTCGACCAACTCACAGCACAGACTGTGCACCCGTCTGTCATCTTTGGGGTAGTTGATCGTGAGGTGGTGGTTTTGCGCATGGGGGCCTCAGTCGAATGGAAGTGTGAGCTGGTTGGCGTTGGCGGTTGCCTTGTTGCGTCGATTCGCTCGTGGTGGTTTCGGTTCGGCGGGGGTGCGCTTCACTTCGGCCGTGTTTGGTAGAAGTTCGAGTTCTTCTGGCTCGGGTTTCGGCGTCGACGGTGGCTCGACTGCTCTCTCGGCAGTCGGAGCGCCTCCCTCGTCGCGGGTTGGATTCGACCTTGCAGAGCGTTGTGGGATTGAACGGAGCGGCGCGCCGAGCTGTTCTTCGATCCACACCCGTGGCACACGGAGCTGACCGCCGAACTCCGAGACCTTGATCCCTGATCGACCATCGGTGACGCGCCACTCCTGACCCATGGCGTACGCCTTCGTTCGACCGATACGCAGAACTCGTGCGGCCTCTTCGATCGTCAAGAGATCAGGAACCAAACCCATACACAATGTCTCCATGCAGTGTTGACACTCGTTGTGAACGGTATCAGGATGTATGCTTGTGAACAATATGAACAGTGCCCCCAAGCCGTGTACGGTGGATATGTGCCTCGACGCCCCAAGAAGAACGAACGACCACAGCCACCCCAGGGACTCGATCTCAACCAAGTCGTCTCATACAACTTGCGCGCTGCCCGAGAGCTTCGAGGTTGGACCCAAGAAGACCTCGCCAAACGGCTCGAGTTCCTCGTCGGGACCCGACCAACACAGGCCACCATCTCCGCCTTGGAACGAGCCTGGGACGGCGAGCGGCGCCGCGAGTTCGACGTACAAGAATTGGCCGTGTACGCCATGGCCCTCGACCTACCAATCCTGTGGTTCCTGCTACCCCCACCGGGTGATCACCGCGACATCCAAGGCATCGGCCGAACGCTCGACGACCTCTACATCCTGCTCCTGGGCCGCCACGACCAACTCGAACCTGTCTACGAACGCCTACGCCAACTCGGCATCGACGACCCAACGCCGGCGGAAGAAATTGTGGAGAAGATCACCGGCTCAAAGAGCATCAGCAGTCAATGGAGCTACAAACAACGACGCAAAGACCTTCTCCTCGCCGTCCTCGACGAACATGCCGATGATCTCGACCGTGCCGCAGACGAGCTCGGGTCGTTCTTCGATCACCTCCGCCAAGTCGGCATCAAAGGGTTCGTCGCCGAGAACACGTTCGACGACGACTTCGTCACCCAACCCCAATACCGGACGGGCACCACGGACAAGACGGCATGACCTGACAGAGACTGTCACAGCGCTTTGCGAACGTGGTCGAGCATGAGAGGCCACATCGCCAAGAAGGGCAACCGCTACTACGCCGTCCTCTACGAAGGCATCGACCCCGGCACCGGCAGACCCCGACATCGCTGGCACTCGGCAGGCGATACGCGCAAAGGCGCCGAGAAGGTACTGGCCGACCTGGTCAAGCGGATGCACGACGGCGACTACCGCTCACCCGACAAGATCACCCTTGGCGACTACATGACAGAACGATGGCTCCCCTCCAAGCGCACGCGGGTCAAGGCATCGACCGCCGCCGCGTACGAAGCGAACATTCGGCTGCACATCGCGCCCTACATCGGGCACATTCCGCTGCAGAAGCTCCAGCCCGAGGACCTCGACGAGCTCTACGTGAAGCTGTTGACCGACGGTCGACGCAACGGAGCCGGCGGTGAATTGTCGGCCAAGACGGTTCGCAACGTCCACGCCACGATCCAGAGCGCCTTGTCGGACGCCACCCGCAAGGGCACCGTGATACGCAACGTGGCCGACATCGCCGACCCACCGTCGATTGGATCGAGCGGTCGCAAGATGAGTGTCTGGTCAGCGGAGCATCTGCGCGAGTTCCTCGTCGGTCTGCAAGGTCACGGCATGTACGCGCTGTTCTACCTATCGGCGAACACAGGAATGCGCCGAGGTGAGCTGCTGGGCCTGCGATGGAGCAACATCGATCTCGAGACCATGCGGCTGCGAGTAAACCAACAGATCGTCTCCGTCGAGTACGAGCTGATCGAAGACGACCTCAAGACACCGACCAGCCGTCGCACCATCGACCTCGATGAACGAACCGTCGCAGTCATGCGTCGTCATCGCCGCCAGCAGGTCGAGGACCAACTCGCCAACGGAGTCCGGACCAACGACGGCTACGTCTTCGCCCGAGACGACGGCGCACCGATCCACCCCGACTTCATGAGCCAAACGTTCGAACGGCTCATCGCCCAGAGCCCGCTCCCCCGCATCCGGTTGCACGATCTACGCCACACGCACGCCACGATCATGCTCAAGGAAGGCGTGCCCGTGAAGGTCGTCAGCGAGCGCCTCGGCCACGCCAGCGCCGCCTTCACCATGACCGTCTACCAACACATCCTCCCCGGCATGCAAGCCGAAGCCGCCGCCACCTTCGCCAACGCTGTGTTTGGGGAGTAGGCCGTTTGCTCCCTTTGGCGCGACTTTGCGAATAGTCTGACTTTCAGGGATCTGCCAAAGTGCACTCAAATTCATGCATCAAGACGTCACTGCCGTTCTCCAACAGATACTGGACGGCCATGACGCCAGCTCCCTCGAGTCCTACACGCTCGACTTCAATGAGGAATCGAGCAAGGCAAGCGAAACAGAAATGACCGTCCGTGACGCAGCGATCTGCTTCGCGAACGCCGACGGTGGAACCATCGTCCTGGGAATCAAAGTCAAAAATGCGGGACCAGCGAGGGTCGACTGAGGGCACAGAATCGGAGCCGGATGTGAAGTAGCCGGCCGTCCAACTCATCAGCGGGGACCGAAGGTAACCGATCTCGGGCGGCGAGAATATCGGCTAATGCCAGATCATCCGTTAGAAGATCCGTTAGAAGAACGGCCTTTTGGCTTCTGATCAAAAGCTGAGAAACCCCGGAAACCGTTGAGTTTCCGGGGTTTTCTATGGTGGCGGGGGCAGGATTTGAACCTGCGACCTTCGGGTTATGAGCCCGACGAGCTACCAGACTGCTCCACCCCGCGGCTCACAAGGGTAGCGGCATGCTTCTGGAAGCCAACCTGGCCCGGTCAACCCCTAGCCGATGAGCTTGAGCACCGCGTCGAGGTAGAGATGTGTTGCGGTCTCGAGCTGATCGACCTCGATGAACTCATCGATCGTGTGCGCTTGCGACAGTGAACCGGGCCCCCAGATAATCGCAGGCACACCGAGGTTTGGTGCATCGGTGGACGCCGAGAAGGCCACGGCAAGATCAGGAGTCTCGTTCCGACGGGCTGCGGTCTGCGCAGCGAGAACCACAGGATTGTCGAGCGGGGTGTCCAGAGGTCCGGAATCGACCAATGGTGAACCCAACTCCCAGGCAAAAGAATGGTCGTGTGCCGCAATCGATTCGAGGAGATCTACGAGTTCGCCGCGCACTTCGGCCGAGGTCTGGAGAGGAGACACCCGCCGATCGACCTCGAGCTCGCACAGATCGGGAACGATCGACACCATGTTCCCGCCGCGGATCACTCCAGCGTTCACGCTCCCGGAGCCGCACATGTCGTGCCCTGGGCGGGAATGCAGCTCGTCTCGGTACTCCCCCAGTGCCGTGATCACTTTCATCATCTGTTCGATGGCATTCAACCCTTCGGACGCGATGCTCGAATGCACAGCCCGGCCGAACGTACGAATCGGCACTGCGTATTGCCCCAGGTGGGCAGTGCAGATGCTGAGCTCGGTTGGCTCGCCGATAATCGCGAAATCTGCGGCCGGCCCGTGCGAGGGAAACGCCGTCGACCCCAGCATCGCGGCTTCTTCGTCGGCGATGCCAGCGATCATCACTCGTCCTGGGAACTTTTGGTCTGCCGACGCCAGGACCTCGGCAACTTCGAGGAAGCAGGCGAACGCTCCCTTCATGTCGCACGAGCCACGACCGTACAGACGTCCGTCTCGAAGGTCGCCGGAAAACGGATCGCCCGAATAGCCCTCGACACCAACCGTGTCGAGATGCCCGCCGAGCATCACGATCGGTCCATCACCCCCTGGACCAACCCCCCACACGTTCGGACGCCCGGGAGCCACCTCCTGTCGCGTTGTTTTGTAGCCGACTTGGTCCATCTGATCGACAAGCCAGTCTGCGAGCAACGCTTCTCCCTCGATGGGGCCGAGTCTCGATGATTCGAACGGATTGACGCTCGGGATCTGGACCATCGCCCGCGTGCGTTCAATGACTCGATCGCGATCGATCAGCGCGTGGAGATCATTAGGTGCCATCGAGTCAGTCAATCACGGCTTCGATGGACCCGACCTAGTCGTCGGGATGTGCTCGAGTACCAAGCGACTGTCGGACTGGCGTACGCCACCTTCGTCGCGCATGCGACTTAGTAGGGAGTTGAGGTCTTCGGTCGAGGCAACCCGAGCCCGCAAACGAAAGTCGAGTGGCCCTGTCAGATGGAAACACTCGACGACGCGATCATCGTCCGCCACGAGCTCCATGAGCGGCTCACGATCACGGTCGTCGTAGAGCCACAGGTCGATCGACGCTTCGATCGGACGGCCAAGGCTTGCATGATCGAGCACGGCTCGAAAGCCGGTGACGACTCCGCGATCAATGAGGCGCTGGACCCGCGCACCGGCCGCATTTGGACTCAACCCAACCGCTCGACCAACCTCACGATGGGTCATTCTGGCATTACGTTGCAAACTACGGAGGATTTCTCTGTCGATTTCATCTACCACAGTACAATTCACCATATCAGGGCTAGATACACAGTGTTTTCGGTGCCACCCACAGCCGACAATCCGTCATGATTATCACATCACGCACTCCCGATGGAGAAAATGACATGACCACCACACAGACCAACGCGCTCGGCACACTTCTCGAGATTTGGCGCGAGCATCAAGACCTCCGCGACTCCGGCGCATCCGTCGCCCAGTTGAACGAGTCGCGCCTGCGACTCGACAGCGCTCGCGTTCTCGCAAACCCGGCACGCTGATCGTGTCCGGCCAGTCGGGTGTGTAATTCGTACACTCGACGACATGGCCATCGCCGTGCAGCCCTCCCTCGTCATTCCTGACGCCGAACTCACAGAGCGATTCAGCGCGTCCGGTGGACCCGGAGGTCAGCACGCAAACAAGGCTGCCACGAGAGTCGAGCTGACGTGGGACCTCGAGAACTCCGAGTCCGTCACCGAAACGCAGCGAGAAACTCTCCTCGCACATTTTGGTCCGATCGTCCGGGTCGTCGTGGACGACGAACGATCCCAACTCCGCAATCGAGAGATCGCTGAGGCTCGTCTCGCTGGCCGAGTTCGAACCGCGCTTGTTCCCGAACGACCGCGTAGACCGACGCGTCCGACTCGCAATTCTCAGCGTCGACGCGTGAACAAGAAGCGACAGAACGCGCAGACGAAACGGCTGCGGCAACGACCGAAGGCGGACGATTGAAACGACGTCTCCGTCTCCCCCGGATCGGTGTGACGCCCGACCGGTCAGATGTGACGCGTGCACACCCTATTTCACGCATGATTCGCGGCCGCTCGGCCGTTACTAGAGACATGCATGCAACCGAACGCCTCTCCTCCACGGTCCACGTGAGCAAAGACGCCGCGCGTGCCTCAGCGCGTTGGTTCGTCGGTATCTCGCGTCATGGCGTTCTCGCGGCTGAACGAGTTACGCATCTGCCAAGCAGCCGTAATCGCTTCCGCCAGACGATCAGCATGTTCTCCGGTTCGATCTTCATCGGACTCGGCGTCTCGCTGTTCGTGCACGCCCGCCTCGGCGTCCCCGCGTTCGACGTCATGCTCACCGCACTGCGCGACATCCTCGGCATCAGCCTCGGCCAAGCAGGCTGGGTCTTCACCAGCATCCTCTTTGGCATCGCCGCGATCCTTGGTAGACGACCAACGCTCGGCGGCGTCGTATACATGTTGTCGAACGGCATCGCCGTCGATGTATGGATGCGACTCATCCGAGACCCCGACGCACTTGCGATCCGTATGTTGTTCGTCGTGCTCGGCACACTCGCCATTGCTGCGGGCGTCGCGTTGGTGATTCACGCCGGCCTCACCGGCGGGTCGATCGAACTGCTGATGAACGCCGCCGCAGATCGAGGTCGGGACCCCTTCAACGTTCGCCGCGGAATCGAGATCGCCATCGTCGCGGTCGGCGTCGCTCTCGGCGGCGACCTCGGGTGGGCAACCATCTTCTTTATCCTCACGATGAGCCCTGCGCTCAAGGCCGGTCAGCAAGCACTGAACGATCACCGCGCCGGACGAGCCCTGCGCCTCACTCCGGCAAGCTGACCTCGTCGGCCTCGTGGACCGCGATCAACGCGGCGTTCACGATGCTGCCCGCGTTGATGCCTGTGACCTCATGGAGGTCGGCAATTGTGCCGGACTCACCGAAGCGGTCGACGCCCAGTGCCAGCTGTCGGGTGCCGAGCGCTGAGCCGATCCAGGCAAGGCTGTGGCTGGACGCATCGTGCACCGAAACAATGGGCCTCCGGCGTTCGGCGGCAGGAACGAGCCGGTGAAGGTGACTTGGGCTTCGAACGACCTGCGCCTCTCGCGCTGAGCTGGCGTAGGTTCGCTGCCAGCTTCGGTATGTCCGGTCCGGGCTCGTGAGGTGCACCACGGTGGCTTGCACCCCTTCATCGTCTAGCTCGGCGGCCGCTGCCAAGGCCTCGGGTGCCATCACCCCTGTGGTTACGATGGTGACGCCGGGCCGGCCATCGTCGGGCGCATCGATGAGACGGTAACCGCCTGCGAGCACCGCGGTCCGCAACGCCGACTCACCCATGCGGTCGAGGACGGACGCAAATGCGGCTTGGTCGATCGGACGGGTCGAGAGACGGAGATAACAGCTTTCGCCGTCGTCGTCGCCGAGTCGTTGGAGCGCGTCGCAGAGAAGCCAGTCCACCTCGGTTGCGTACGCCGGTTCGGCGTAGTGGACGTTGGGCAATTCGGCTCCGACCGAAGCTGTGATCGTCGACTGATGTGCACCACCCTCGGGTGCCAGAGTGACCCCAGCTGGAGTGCCGACCACGACAAACCGGGCGTCGTTGTACGCGCCATAGATGAAGGCATCGAGACCTCGTAGGACGAACGGGTCGTACACCGCTCCAATCGGCAACAGGTGATGGCCATGGTGGTCGTGGCTGAGGCCGAGCTGACCAAGCAACATGAACAAGTTCATCTCCGAGATGCCGAGTTCTATGTGTTGCCCGCTTGGTGAAGGCGCCCACTTCAGTAGCTGGTCCGCCCCTCCGTGGTCTTCTCGTTCGGTTGGCGCATACACGCCGCGTTTGTTGATCCAGCCACCGAGGTTCGTGCTCATGGAAACGTCGGGCGCGGTCGTGACGATCCGCTCCCCCACGCCGGTTACGTCACTGAGGCTGGCCAGCACACGGCCGAAAGCCACCTGCGTCGAAACCATCGACTCTCGGACCGGGCCGCGAACACTGATGGGAATTGGGAGTACCGGTCGAGGCGCCGGTGCCTCGTTGTTGATTGCACCACCGACCGATGCACACAAGTGGCCGGCCGGAGATTCAGGATCGAAGCGATCCCACTCGGAGGCCTCATCCAGACCGAGCCTCGATCGGAAGTCGTCGATCTGCTCGTGGTTTAGCAACGCCGCATGGTTCATCGGGTCGCCGGCGATCGGGAGACCCCATCCCTTGATCGTGTAGGCGAACAACACGCTTGGCCGGTCGGTCACCCGATCGCACTCTGCATACGCATCGAGAAGCGACGCGTGATCGTGACCGCCGAGGTCGGTGACCAGAGAACGCAACGACTCATCATCATGCCCGTCCGCCAGAGAGCGCACGCCCGTGTCCGCATCGATCAGAAACTTCTCCCGTAGTGCGGAGCCTTGCAACGCGAACAGCGACTGGTACCACTCGTTCGACATCGAGTCGATGTGGTCTCGCAACGGCTCGCCATCGGGCTCGTCGAACGCTGCCTGAAGTCGCGTGCCGTACTTCGCTTCGACAACGTGCCACCCTGCATCTTCGAAGAACTTCTCTTGCCGAATGGCCGCAATGTCGGGGATCACGCGATCGAGGCTCTGACGGTTCAAGTCGACCACCATGGTGAAGTTCGACAGACCGTCGGTGGCGGGGTCCGCAATGGCCTCCCAGATATTGCCCTCATCGAGCTCCGCATCGCCGACGAGGGCGATGAACCGCGCATTCGGCTGGCGGCCGATGTGCTCGTCGAGGTACCGACGCGTCAGCGCAGAGAAGAGGGGTGCAACCGCGCCGAGACCCACAGACCCGGTGGAAAAGTCTGCAACATCGGGATCCTTGGTTCGACTCGGGTACGCCTGCAGACCACCTCGTTGGCGAAGGGTCGTCAGGTAGCTTCGATCGAGCTCGCCGGTCAGATACTTGATTGCGTGATACACGGGCGATGCATGCGGCTTCACCGCAACCTTGTCCTCGCCGCCGATATGAGCGAACCACAAGGCCGTCATGATCGAGACCATTGATGCAGACGAGGCCTGATGACCTCCGACCTTCACCTCCGTGTTGCCTCGACGGTTCGCCGCGTCAACTATGCGACACGCCAACCAGAGCACGCGTTGTTCGATCTCACGCAGAACGTCCAGGTCAGGTCGGTCCATGACCCCAGTCTTGCCGACACGACGCAACTCCACGAAGCCGACATCCAACTGGCGTGTCAGTGGAGCGGAGCTCGCTGAGCGACCACGAGCGTGGACGCGGACGTCGGGCGGAAGTCCCGACGAAGGGGCCTGACCCCTTACGTTGTAAGGGGTCAGGCCCCTTACGTTGTAAGGGGTCAGGCCCCTAACCCCAGATGTCGCCGATGGTGAAGCCTTCGGTGAAGGGGTCGGTGTCGTCGAGGACGTAGTCACCCATGCCGGTTATCCAGCCCTGTCCGCTGATCTCGGGGATGATCGCCGCGTACTCACCCACCACCGTCTCCTCGACGATGCGCCCGGTGAACGTCGTGCCCAAGGGGCCCTCATGGACAAACTCGTCTCCAGCCGCCAACTCGCCACGCGCGTACAGCACAGCCATCTTGGCCGAGGTGCCAGTGCCGCACGGACAGCGGTCCAGGGCCCCGGTCCAGGTTTGGGGTCGGTCCCAATCGAGTTGACCGGTAGCGACAGTGACCGCGTTGCGACAGGACGCGTCCGCCCGACTCGCCGACCCGGACAGCTGTGAGATCGTCGGCCCTGTCAGTTCGGGTGTGATCGGGTGGACGACTGGAAGCTGCTCGACGGTGGCGACGCGGATCATCTCGCTCGCCCGCGCGATCTGCGCCCCGTTCGCCGCACTCAGATCGACCCCCAAGGCGTCCCCATCCGCGATCGCATAGAACATGCCACCCCACGCGATGTCGACGAGGACCGTCCCCAGTTCAGGCACTTCGATCGGCACGTCGAGATGGAGCGCGAACGATGGCACGTTTCGGAAGTGCACCCGTATGACTTTGCCATCGCTGCAATCGGCACGAATACCGATCAATCCTGCGGGAGCCTCGAGCGTGAGTTCTGTGATGGGTTCGACCATGGGCAAAATCCCAGTCTCCAAGAGGGCCGTCACCACGCAGATCGTGTTGCTCCCCGACATCGGCGGGTACTCCGTCTGCTCCATGATGATAAAGCCCGCATCTGCCTCGGGATTCGACGACGGCACGAGCGCGTTGCAGCACAACCCGGGGTACCCGCGTGGCTCGCGTAACATCTGAAGCCGGATGTGATCGGCGTGCGTCTCGAGCCACCGCATCTTCTGCAGCATGGTGCCTTCGGGTAGCTCCGGCATGCCAGCAGTGATGACACGACCGGGTTCGCCCTCTGCATGCACGTCAACGGCAGATAGTCGTGTCGAGAATCCCACCCGTCAATCTCTCGTGAGCGAAGCGTCGTCGTCGTTCTTGACCCACACCGTTCGTTGAGGGAACGGGATCTCGATTCCTGCCTCGTCGAGCGCCTTCTTCAGACGTCCGTTGATCATTCGGGAGACCGCCCATTGCTCGGCCGGGTCGGTCTTCACCACTGCCCGGATGACCACCGCACTTTCACCAAAAGCTTGCACGCCCTGCACCACGGGCTCCTCGATGATCGTTGCAGTTTCCTCGTTCTGGTGCCAGGCCTCGTCGAGAACAATCTTGATCACCGCCATCGCCTCATCGATATCGGTGTCGTATGAGACCTCGATATCGAAGACCGACTGCGACCAGACTTGCGAATAGTTGCCTACCCGTTGGATCACGCCGTTGGGCACGGTCCACAGCACGCCCGACAAATCGCGGACCTGCGTGGTGCGAAAGCCAACCTCCTCTACGGTTCCGATCGCTTCGCCAACATCGATCACGTCACCGACCCCGTACTGATCCTCAATGATCACGAAGATCCCTGCGAGGAAGTCGCGAACGACCGACTGTGCGCCAAAGCCAATCGCAATGCCGGCAATCCCGGCACTGGCGATCAGTGGTCCCAGGGAAATGCCGATCTCGCCAAGGATCAAGAACGACGCCGTCGTCCACACAACGATCGACACCAAACTCTCGAGCATCGCCCCCAGGGTGACAGCCCGCTTCTCCGCCCGGGCAGTTTGTTTTTTGTGCTGTGCAAGTCTGCTCACACGTCGAAGAACCGGATTGTCCTCAAGTTCAGCGCTTCGCTGACGGGTCGAACGATCAGCCACTTCGGTTGCAAAACGAGACACGACTCTCCGACCGATGCGGGTCGCCAACCATGCCAGGGCGATGATCAAGAGCACGCGGAGGGGCCGATCGAGGAACCAGTCCGCGATGCCTGCCCACGTCTCGCTGTCGGTCTGATCGAAGACCCACTCGCAGATCAGGTTTGGACTGGACCCGCATGCGCTCTCGACCGTCGACTCAGCTGCAGATGTTGTCTCTTGCACCATGGCACTCTCCCCACCTCGCGGCGGGCACCATCTTTGCGCTCCTAGCTGCGAGGAACGTCGATCCAGGCAATCTCCTTGTCGACCCGCGGTTCTCCGGGGAGGCCAAGTACTTGTTCACCGAGAATGTTCCGCATGATCTCGGACGTTCCACCTTCGATGCTGTTCGCCCGGGCACGAAGGAACGCATACCTCGGACCACCACCGATACCTGAGAGATCGAGGGTCTCTGGCCGACGGAAGGTGTAGTCGTAGTCGACCTGGCCCGCCGGCCCCATGAGGTCGATGGTCAGTGCGTAGACGTCCTTATTGAGCTCCGCGTACATCGTCTTGGCCACCGAGCCCTCAGGCCCGGGATTACCAACCTTGCGACTCTGCGACGCCCTCATGTTCGTCAACCGCAGCGCCTCTGCCTTCGTCCAGAGCTTCATCACGGCTTCACGGCGGGTCGGCGTCTGCTCCTCGGGTGTCAGCTTTTGCCACACAGTGGTCAGCTCCCCAATTGCTCCGCCACCCTGTTTTGGCGTACCACCGCCGATGGCCGTCCGCTCGTTCATCAGCGTCGTCAGCGCAGCACGCCATCCCTCGCCTACGTCACCAATCCGGTTCGCGTCGGGGATTCGCACGTCCGTGAGGTACACCTCGTTGAACTCGGCTTCGCCGGTGATCTGACGAAGCGGACGCACCTCCACACCTTGGGCGCGCATATCGACGGCGAAATACGTCATGCCTTTGTGCTTCGGAAGGGACGGGTCGGTGCGGACCACGAGCATTCCCCAGTCCGCCACGTGGGCCAGCGTGTTCCACACCTTTTGACCATTCACGACCCACTCATCACCGTCACGCAACGCCTTGGCCGCGAGGCCGGCAAAGTCAGACCCTGCTCCAGGTTCCGAGAACAACTGACACCACAGCTCTTCGCCCGTAAACATCGGACGGAGGAACCGCTCCTTCAGATCCTCTGACCCGTGGGTGAGAATCGTCGGTCCGGCGAGATGACGGAAGAAGCTGCTTGGATCCTCCGGGGCGCGACCGGCCTCCACGACCCGTTTCTCGACATGTCGCTGGAGCGATGGCGCTAGTCCGAGCCCGCCGCGTCCTTCCGGGGAGGACACGGCGCCTAGTCCGCAGTCGTATTGATGGCCTCGAAACTCGATGGTTGACATGGTCATTGGGTCATGTTCGGCGAGCAGCGCGTCGATGGCACCGTCGAGTTCTGTCAGGGCGTCAATCATGGTGGCAACGTATTCGATCCACGGAGCGTAAACCACACGCAAGCCACATCAGAACGGCATGACCCCACCCCCTCATCACGGAGAGTAAGGTTTCGTCACCGGAGAGGGCCGCGAGCGGGCGTTTGCAGGAAGACCTCACCGAATGACAATCGACGACCCAGCCCTCGAAGAGCGGCGATTCACCGCAACGCACGACCGAATCATTCAGGCGCTGGTCGAACAACTCCACGACGTGTCGACCCGACTCAACGCGCTCGAAACGGAGAAGCCGAACGAAAACGCACTGGCTCCGCCTGCCATTCCAGCAACACCTGCCACGCAGTCGAGCAGGCCCTCGTGGCAAAGCAAGACCGGCCGCCAGGCAGGTTGGCAACCGGCTAGGCGCTAAGCCGAATCGGAACTTTCCTCCGCGGCAGCGGCAGTCGCTGTCTCGTCGCCATCTTCGATCTCTTTGAGCAGCTCTTGTAGCTCCCGGAGCGCCTCGTCCTGCAAACGTTCGTATTCAGCGAAGTCAGGCAGAGCCCCTTCGGCATCGGCGAACTTCTGAAGAACCTCGTCCAGGCGTGCTGCAACTTCTGCGCTGGCCTCGCCGATATCGATCGAGCCGGTTGTCTCCTCATCCTCGACGATGTCGGGAACGGCGACGCCAACGAGTGCCGCAGCGTCTTCGATCGGAAGATTATACAACTCGGACAGAGCACCGGGATAGGTCGGTGCAAAGCCGATCCTGTCTCCCTGCACGACAGCGACGAACTTGATCTGAGGTTCGGTTGGTTCGAGTGGACTCTCCGCTAATGGTTCACGCTGCACGTAAAACGGCCGCACATAGACCACGGACTCGTCGACGAGCAGCACGATCAGATTGCCGGACAGAAACTGCGAACCACCACGACCGAGTTGCGTACTCTCCTCGGAAATCTCGGCGTTCGAGTTCAAAATCTCATCGATTTGAAACGGACCACGAACGAGCACATTGTTCCCCGCGCTCATCTCGTATTGGCGAAGCTCGAGATCGCCAGTGGTATCAGTTCGGCCCACGAAGTAGGACGTCAGCTCGCGCACGGCAGATGGAACGAACGGTCTGGAGATGACGAAGGTCGGCTCGTCCTCGTCGGGTAGCTGGGTGACCTGGTAATACGGATCAACAGGACGGCTCCGGTCAGGTACGACCCGCGGGTTGGTCGGATCGCTCGTGTCGAGACGAGTGATCGCGGTGCTATTCGAGACCGTGTCAGAGTTGTCCGCAATTTCCCATGCCAGATCGCCAGTGAAGAAGTCGCCGACGCCGTCGAGCTGATATCGACCCCACATGCCGGTCTGCATGATGAAGAGGTCCTCTGGATACCGAAGGTGTTCCGCGACAGCGTCAGGCATCTCGGATGCGTCCTTGAACAGGTCGTCGAAAGCCTGACGGTACGCCCTCAGAAGGGGGTCATCGGGATCGACCACATAGAAGTCGACCGTTCCGTCGTACGCATCGACGACGACCTTGACCGAGTTGCGGACGTAGTTGAAGTTCCGCCGAAGACCCGATGACGAAGGCAACTGGGACACGTTTGCGAATTCGCCGTACGGGAACCGATCTGACGTGGTGTACGCATCGATCACATAGGAGATACCCCCGTCGACCACAATTGGATATGGGTTCGAGTCGTACTGTAGGAACGGCGCAACCCGGCGGGCACGTTCAGTTACGTCGCGAGCGAACATCACCTCGGTCTCGTCGGTGATGATGCCAGAGATGAGCGGCTCGATCGCACCGAACCGGAACGCGAACGCGAGCCTGGAGAAGAGGCTCGACATCGGGATACCGCCCTCCCCGTCGTAGCCGTACCCGTCGATGAAGTCGAACTCCGCAGAGCTCGTGCCGGTGACCGCGTACTGGCTGACCCCATCACCGAAGTAGATCTGCGGCTGATCGATGACAACCGTGTCTTCGAGTTGGTTCTCGAGCGGAGCATCGCCGATGAGGAAGATAGGTTCGCCGTTCGCGTTAAAGCGATTCGCAGGCGCTAAGACAAGGCCATAACCATGGGTTCGGACAGCGTGGCGGATCTCCCACGAGAGGCTGGACTGGTTGCCGATCTCCCTGGCGCCAACGACCACAGGCGTCATCTGGCCGTCGATGTCGTATCGGTCCACGTCGACCGCTCGGTCAAAGTCGTCGTAGACGAGCCGGTCGCGTTGTTGGAGCGTGAACGAGTCGTCGACGATCCGAGGATCGAGGAGCCGGGCGTTCGAGAAGACCCCGCGGTTCGCTAGAACAGCGTCGGCGGTGAGTTGCGCGTCGTTGAAGATGAACTCGCCGGCGATGACCTCGTCGATCCCGAGCCCGACCCTCGTCGACGCGATGTTGCGTTCGATGTAGGTGCGCTCGCGGGCCAACTCGTCGGGAGCCACCTGGAACTGCTGAATGACGGCTGGGTAGATGCCACCTGCCAGGACCGCGATGAGTGCCCAGAGGCCAACGGCAACCGATGGCAGTGCCCACCCGCGACGCCAGATGTTCGCGACGAGAAGACCAACCGAGAACAGCGAGATCAACAGCAAGAGTTGGATTGCCGGGAGACTGGCATTGAGGTCGGTGTAGAACGCACCCCGACGAAACCCCTGCCCCGAGGTGAGCAGCTCGAACCGCTGCAAGTAATAGTCAGCGGCCTTCAGAGCGGCCAAGATCGCAAGGATGACCGATAGGTGCGCCTTCACCTGAGGAGTCGATCGACGATCCACAGTCTGAATTCGAATCCCACCGTTGATGTAGTGCCAGATGCCGGTGATGATCCCGATGATGATGAACGTCGCGAAGAACCAGCTGACGACGAAACTCAGGAAAGGAAGGCGGAAGAGGTAGAAGGAGATGTCCTGGTCGAAGACCGGGTCGACCGCACCGAAGTCGACCGGGTTGGTGAACAGGAGCCACTCGTTCCACTGGGCAGCCGCACCGCCGCCGGCCACGAGTGCGAAGAATCCGGCAATCGCGAACCGGATCAAGCCGTTGCGGCGGCCGACGGTCTCGTGCCACCGAACGAGGAGTTCCTCTTCGGGGCCAGGAGGCCGAAGCGCAGGTGCAATGCGATCTGCGATGACCAGGTTGAGCCATGCGAGCACGAAGAAGATCGACACGAAGACGACCGACAGGATGATCTTCGCCCCGAGGATTCCCGTCCACACCGACGTGCGGTTCAGGTCATCGAACCACAGATAGTCCGTGTAGAGGCTGAGCAGCCCGCGCAACGATGCCAGCAGCACAAGCACCGCGACAATGACGATTGCACCAATGGCCCGCCGCTTACCTGACCGTGCGACTCGGGGTTCCGGTTCTTGTTCGCTCTCCATGTCTGACTGAGGCTACCGCCGTCAGGACCGGTCGGAAGATCGCCCCGCAGCCATTCGAGACAATGAAGCCGCACAAACTCCAACCCGCTGGGTTTTGACTTCGCGATACACGTTTCGCAAGGCAGCGATAGCAACCTCGGGGTCGTCGCCAGCTTCGTCGAGGGCGTCGCCGACGCGTCGCCGGATCATGTCGACCATTTCGTCGATCGGGCCTCGAAGGGTGCCATCGGATTGACTCGCGAGAGCTAGGTGTTCCACGGCGACCGACCAATACGTAGCACGCTGCGCGGCGCTGTCTCCGAGCAGAATCTCGAGCGCGGGCATGCTCGTCGCCGACTTGAGCGTGGACATGGCACGACTCTGCTCGTCGGCGAGAACTCGCTTGAGTCGGCGGGAGAGCTCGGACCAGTCGATCTCGGGCTCGGCGACGACCTTCTTCGCTTTCGCAGCGTTCGACTTGGTCTTGGCTGTGGACTTCTTGGCGGTCGCCTTCTTGGCAGGCTTTTCCTTCGGCTTCGGTGTGCTGGACCGGAGACTGGCAAAGAGGTCATCCAAAGACTCGTCATCTGCCATGTCAATGTCGTTCACGTCGGGTTCGATGCTCCGGACAGCTTCAAGCTTCGGTGCCTTTGGCTTCCGTTGCTCCTTGCGTTCCTGACCTGCGACCGTGCGCGCCACTGAGCGGCCAGTCGATGTATCGCGTCCTGTCGCGGGATGAGTTGCCGTGTCGACGTCTCCGCGGGCGCGGTCCAGCTGCACAACGTCGGCCAATCCGGCCGCGGGCGTGGCAGCAGAATCTTCGTCAGGTGCGTCAACCACGGTGATCATCGGCTCGGACTCTTTCGCGACGTCGTAGATCTCACTCTCGACTTCAGCCGTCGAGTCATCGATGCCAGGCTCCTCATCCTTCGAAGAAGCTGTATCTGCATCGCTGGCTGCGTCCACTGCGGTGTCAGCACCTTGATCGGTCGTGCCGGTCGTGCCGGTTGGAACGAGTGGTGTCCGCGGATGAACCGTTGTGGGCGCCACGACCGGCACCGGACCAGTGTCGAGCAGTCCGGTCAGTCGGGCCGTCTCGATCTCTGCTTCGAGTTCCTCGACGGTGGTGTCCGGAACCGTATGGCCAGCGGTCTCGGCAGCGGCGCGAGCTTCGGACATCGAGATCGTAAGTTCCTCGGAGATTTCGTCGAGGGCGCGTCGCACGGTCTCGTGAGAAGCCAGAAGCCGCTCTCGACCTGCCCGGAGCTGTTCGATCTGACGTCGCGCTGCTGATCGTCGTCGAGCGAGGTCCTCGAGAATCTGTCGACGCGTGAGCTCGGCTTCGCGAACGATTCGCGCGGCGTCGGCATCGGCCGACTGACGAATTCGAGTCACGTCGGACTGAGTCACCTCGGCGTTGGCCGCTGCCCGCGCGGTGATCTCCGCGGCTGCTTTCTCCGCCTCATCACGACGCTCAGTGAGCAACGGCTCGGCTCGGTCACGAATCCTGTTCGCTTCTTCGTCAGCGGCCACGGACCTCTCGGCGTAGATCTTCTCGGCCGCGGCACGGATATCGTCCGCCTGGGCTTCGGCGTCAGCGATGCGGTCGGCTGCAGCTGCACGAGCCTCGGCGAGCACCCGTGCGGCATCCTTTCCGAGTCGTTCCGTCAGCTCGTCTTCATCGAGCTCAATTGCCGGAGTTACCGCGTTCTCTGCGGTCTGCAACTGCTCCCCGAGCGCGGCGACCTGCTCGCGCAGCGACGCTTGTTCCGAGGCCATCCCGTCGACCGTCGCCGCAGCGGCAGAAAGATGGCGCTTCACCGCGTCGGGATCGGCGCCGCGGCGCCTGCTCTCGAACGACTTGTTCGTGATTTCTTCGGGCGTCAAATACCCAGAATTTGGCTCACTCATCAGGCTCAAGGGTACGTGCCAGGTCGCTGTCGTTCTGTGATGTCTCGCAGCGACCCGCGCTGGGCCACCGTGTCCGCCAGGGCTACAGTTCGCCGTTGGTCGGGAGCGAGCCAGCGTTGCCACCGAACTCCGCGATGATCTCGAGTGCCTCGTCGAGCGTGCCCGCTGACTCGATCCGGAGGTCGTCCACCGCTAGTTGTGCAGCCTCGAGGTTTCCCACTGGCACGATGAAGATGTCTGCGTCGGCTTCCTTTGCCGCGAATGCCTTCTGTTTCACTCCGCCAATCGGGCCCACGTTCCCACCTCGATCGATTGTTCCGGTAACAACGATATTTGCGCCGCCCGTCAGGTCGCCTTCTGTCAATACATCGAGAACCGTGAGAGTGAATGCCAAGCCTGCAGATGGCCCGCCGATGTCCTCGGTGGTGAACCCGACCTCGAACGGCAGTTCCGCGTCGCGTAGCTGCGTTGCAGCCCTGACGATTCCCGCCCGCTCCAACGTTCGCACGCCAAGCGTGATCATTCCGGTGACGACCGTCTCTTCGCCGTTCTCGGAGCGCACCGCCTCGAGTGAAACGACATCACCAGAGCGCAGGTCGGCGAGAGCAGCCACGAGCGACTCGAACGACTCGATCATCTCGCCGTCAAGGCTGACGATGCGATCACCCGGCACGAGAAGGCCATCGACCGCCCCGCCCTCGATGACACCATCGACTGTGGCTCCGCTCTCCGGCACGGCCGAAGTGGCCTCGCGCATGATGCCGATGAACGCTGCCGTGTCGGTTGTGAGCGAGACGGAAATCTCTTGTGGCGCAGCACCGGGCCGTCCAGCCAGAAGGACCACGGTTGCATCGAGTGGCTTCTCTGTTAGTACATCGAAGAATTGTTCCTGCGTGAGAATCCGCTCTCCGTCAATCTCAGTGATCACGTCGTTTCGGGCGAGCAACCCATCGAGAGGTCCACCCTCCACCACATCGACCAAAACGACGCCAGCCGGTTCGGCTGTTTCGAAGCCGAGTTCCGTGAGAGCTGCTGCGATGGCCGAATTCTGGGACGAGATCATCAATAGAGCGTTCTCTTCCCGCTGCTCTTCGAACGTTCGACCTCGAAGTAGTTCGTCCTCATGGAAGATGTCGTCCGAGGACTGCAACTTCGAGATCACCCAGTCCATGGGCGTGAGTCTCCGCTGCGTCACGGTCACGAAACTGACCTCGCCAGGGCTCGTATAGGCCTCGGCTCCATCGACGACGACGTACTCCTCGGTTTCGAACGTGTTGCCGGGTTCGAGCGCCAGATAGGGCAGTCGGATCATGAAGGAGGCCACGCCAGCGACAACGCCGATGAAGATGGTCAAGACCAAGAACTTCGAACCGACTCCGAACCTCGGCGGCGACTCGGGTGGGTCGATTCCGGGATCGTCGTCTAGTACGCTATTGGCGACTTCGGTCGCGTCAGTCACGCGGCATCATTTCTGCCAACGGTCCACGAACAGCTGGACGGCACAGACCTCGACGAGGGAACTCGTTTCACATGACCAGCATCGCACGACAAGAAGAAAACACTCCTTCACAGCGGCAACTTCCCGTTGAGCCGAAGCCAGAACGCACCGTCATGCAAAAGCTCGGCATTGGCTTCCAGCCCCCTGCCCAGGCGGAGTATGGCGCTGATGCATATCCGTCGATTCTCCGGAGAATGAATTCGATCTTCTCGCTTGCAGCGATCGTCGTCTTCCTCGGCATTGCCGTGGCCGGGTTGATCGGATCCTTCATCCTGATCGTCGGGTTTCTGCTCGAACAGGCAATCAGCAGCTGATTCGGCTTAGCGGCCGAACAGACCTCTGCGGGGTGGAACTGCCTCGCTGACATCCTCAGCAAGATGAGTGACCGCGGGGAATTCTTGTCGTGGGTCGGGGATGTGTTCTTCAGAGAACGGGCCTCGTGAATCCGGTTCATCAACGGGTTCGGAGGCGGGCTCTTCCGAGACGATTTCGGCGCGATTCGGTTCGACAGGCGTTTCAACTTCAGCATCGCCCGCGGCCTCTACTGCAGCTTCTTCCGGGACGGAGGAGCGCTTGACGTCCACAAGGTCTTTCGCCGGAAAGGCTTCGGGGATCTCTGCTTCGGCCCACGGATCGACCGAGACATAGGGGATTCGAGCCGACTCAAGCGGTGCAGACACCGCGGGATCGGTTTCCCTAGCTACCTCAACCCGGTAGTAGGGCCGGAACTCGAAGTGGATCTCTTCGGTCTTGAAAATTCGAGGACTCTCGACATCGTCGACGTTGCGGAGACGTTCAGCAGCGACGACGGCAAGCTCGAGATCCGTGCACTCTTCGAGTCCGGACGAGCCATCTCCTCGTTGGTACACCACTATGTACGTCATGACTTGCTCCAAGAATCGTTGCCTCGTTCAGGCACCAGATCGGTCAGTGCACCGAAGAGTTGAGAATGCTGCGAGCGATCGACAGCTCCCGAACGACAGGAGCAGCTGATGCCAACAACTCGGACTGACATCATCTTGGCCGAAGTGGCGTCCGATGTGGCAGCACTCGAAGCCGGCCTGACCCATAAGGACGCATCCATCCGTGCGATCGCTCTTGGCGCTCTCGATCGTCTCGGCAAGCTCGAACCCCGGCGCCTCTCCGACGCGTTCCTCGACCAGAACCGGGACGTTCGTTGTCGCGCCGTCGAGCTCGCGATCGCGCGGCCTTCGGTTCCTTTGGCGCCACTACTCGCGGACAGCGATGATCTGGTCGTCGAAACCGCCGCATGGGCGCTTGGCGAACGAGAAGAAGGCAACAGCGAGACGATCGCGGCTCTCGTTGAAACAGCGTCTTCACATGAGGTGTCGATCTGTCGAGAGGCCGCCATCGCTGCACTCGGTGCAATCGGTTCCGAAGCCGGCCTACCCGCAATTCTCCGCGGGCTCGATGACCGTGCCCCCGTGCGACGCCGAGCTGTCTTGGCTCTC
>CAXMRH010000275.1:0-18115 GCA_964196045.1 uncultured Chthoniobacterales bacterium
TTCGGTGAAGACTTCTCGGCGGGCGTGGTGTACACGTCCGAGCGCGCCCACCACTCGGTCGAAAAGGCGGCGCTAATCGCCGGCATCGCATCCAATCGCGTTCGGATGATCCCCACCGACACCTCCCTGCGCCTCGACTGCGATGCCCTTGCGCACGCGCTCGACGAAGACAAGGCGGCCGGACTTCGACCGATGTTGCTCGTCGCCACGGCGGGCACGACCGACACCGGCGCCATCGATCCGCTCGAGGAGTGCGCCCGCCTAGCGCGGCAGAGTGACTGCTGGTTCCATGTAGACGCTGCCTACGGCGGCTTCTTCCAGATGACAGAGCGAGGCCGTGATCTATTGCGGGGCATCGAGCTCGCCGACTCGATCACCGTCGACGCCCACAAATCCCTGTTCTTGCCGTTCGGAATCGGTGGCTTGATCGTGCGCGATACGCAGGCACTCATCGCTGCTCACGAAGGCCACGGAAGTTACATGCAAGACGTTGCCAGCGACTCGCTGCCGCAGTACTACGCGATGGGCCCGGAGCTCACCCGCCCAAACCGCGGTCTACAGATGTGGCTGCCGCTCCACGTGCGCGGCGTCGACGCATTCCCGCTGACCTCGACCGCATGCTCGACCTCGCGGACGCCACTGCTGAGGCGCTGAGCAAGATCCCTGGTATCACGATCGTGACCGCCGGGCCGCTGTCGATCGTGACCTTCGCTGCAGCTGGCGGAGAGGCCGCCACGCGCCAGATCCTCGAATACCTCAACACATCTGGCGACGTACATGTTTCGAGCACCATGCTCGACGAACAATTCGTGATTCGTGCCGCATTCCTCAGCCAACGCACCAGCTCTTCCATTGCGCAACGTTTGACGGAGCTTGTCGCCGAGGCTGCGGCAAATATGTAATTGCCGTCCGCTCCACGGCGAAGCTGCGAGACTGGCCGAATGTCGAACGAGCACAGCGAACATCATCACCACGGTCATGAGAACGACCAGGGGATCAAGGGCGCGCTGCGTTACCTTCGCCGCCTGCCGGAGATGTGGCGATCACCCATCAACGACGCCATCATCGATCTGGTCGACCCCCAAGCAGGCGAACGGGTGGTCGACATCGGTGCGGGCATGGGCGCTGGAGCCATGCCCGCAGCGGCAACGGGTGCCCACGTTCTCGCCGTCGAACCCACACCATTCGTACGTCGCGCTCTCCGCATGCGCTGCATCTTCAGCCGCCGCCGGGCATATGTAGAGGTCGTCGATGGGGCGGCAGAGCGAATCCCCGTCACTGATCGAAGTATCGATGCGATCTGGGCGGTCAACACGATGCATCACTGGATTGATGTCGAGCGCAGTGTCGCCGAGATCACCCGTGTCTTAAAACCAGGCGGCCGACTTCTGCTGGTCGACGAACTGTTTAACGACCCATCACATCCCGACTACGAACGTTTCGGCGCGGAGCATGGTCCCGAACACCATGGATTCACCATGGTCGAGGCCGATCAGATGGGATCCTTCCTCCGTGCGGCCGGCCTCACCGACGTCGATACATCGGATCTTCGCATCGCCAGCCGGCCGGTGATTCGTGTCACGGCGCATGGTGCGGCGGGACCGCAAACCCCTGATGCCGTTTGATTTCCATCGCAACCGAGGACGTCAGTTGTTCTGCGTCACGTCGGAGAGTTGGGCGACGCTGTCGCTTCATCTCGAACGGGGACAATGAGAACAGGAACCTCGGCGCCTCGGGCAATCTTTTCGGCGACACTTCCGAGCATCCATCGAGTCATCCCCGAGCGGCCGTGGCTGGCGAGCACGATCAGATCAACCGCTTCACTGGACGCCGTTTCGAGGATCGCTTCGGCTGGAGAAGCCTGGTAACGCACCACGGCTGATGTCGTCGCCCCGGGAGCGTAGGCGAGGATGAGTCTCTGTATTGCAGCCTCGACCGCTTTTTGAACCGTGTCGGTTGCTCGAGCCGTGGAGACGTGGTCGGCTGCGGCGAGCGCTTCGAGAGTTTCGCGTTCGGGAACGTGCATGTTGGTCATGACGACCAGTTCGGCGCCCGTGGTCTCTGCCATCATCGCGGCGTAGGCCATCCCGACCTCAGATCGCTCCGAGAGATCGACTGGTACAAGAATCTTATTCGGTTGTTTCATCGATGAAGCCCTTCGTCACGTTTCACAATCGCTGCTCTTCGAAGACTATTGATCTGGTCGCCGGCAGAGCAGGGCAGATGGTCCTTATCCTCACATCCATTAGATAGAGCGCTGAGGAGATGGACATGTACGAGACAGAGCTGCCGATCCGCGACGACTTGATAGCCGCTCAGGAGGCCACCGTCGACGGTTGGTCTCGTCCTGGCACTTGGTGGACAGGTGAGGAGCGTCTCGCAATCGTCGCCGAGGTCCGACGAGCTCGTGACGCTGAGGAGATCCCGCCGCCGTGGGTGCGCGCATCGGAGGTCGAGGGGGCGGTTGCGCAAGATCATCTGCTTCCCGCTGCAGCCATCGACGCGATCTGGCGATTGACCAACCACCCGGGAACTCTGACGGCCGATTGGTGCGAGAAGGTCCTTGGCGGCTTCGGTGACCACTCGGCTGCGCTCAATCCCTTGCAGTACACCGAGCTCGTAGGGCTCGTCGCCCAGGCGAACTGCATCGACCGATTCGCAGACGCCCTGTCCCTCGACCGACCTACGCTTCCCGAGCCAGTCCAAGGTGACCCGAGTCGCTCCGTACCCGACGGCGTTGCCATGCGCGACCACTGGGTGCCGACTGTTGAGAGCGAGGTTAGAGAGGTCGTCAAGGCGCTGAGTGGCGTGCCCGCCGAGAAGGCCGCGTCGCTCAAGTTGGCCGCTGCCCACTACCTCCCAGTCGCCCAGCTGTACGACCTGACGGCTGACCGAAACGCCCTCACCCGCATGCAGGTTGAGCTCGTGGCCGCGCGTACGTCGAAACTGAACGAGTGTTTCTATTGAACGACTAGCCATTCGATGCTGCTCAGTTTGAGCGGCCTCAGCCAAGATGCCCAAGTGTCGTTCGACGTCGTTGTCGGCACGGGCAACGGCGACGGCGGTGTACCCCACGGGCAGTTGCTGGCCCGCCTTGCGGAAGCCATGTGGGAGGGCCACCAGTCGACCCTCGCCGCAATCCGCGACGAGGTCACCTCAGCGATGGGCGGGGATGCTCTTGTGGACGCGATCGCGGTGAGCGCGAACTTCCACATGATGACTCGAATAGCCGACGGCACTGGCACCCCAATTGAACGGGGAGGGATGGACCTGACCGCCGAGGTCAGGGCCCAAATCGACGTCGACGATATGGTCAGCCGCCGCCAGACCGACCCAGGCTGAACCGAGTGCTACGCGTTTGACTGGATTCCTTCCTGCTGTCCTCCAAAGTCAGTCGAATAGTTGCGATCGATGTACCAGCACACATATTCCATCATGGTGACCGGCTCGTATTTCGGTGGATTGTCGGGGTCGGTACACGTATCCAACGTGTCAGCGACGGTGTCGGGCGCTGGGTTGAAGAACGTCGCCATCGAGTATCGATCGCTAGCGGGGGGAACGACGCGGTGCGGCGAGGCGATGAACCGATCATTGGTCCAACGATTCAGGAACTCTCCGGTGTTGACCACGATTGCGTCGGCAACTGGATCGGCGGGCAACCAATTGCCACTACGGGTCAAGACCTGCAATCCAGAAACCTCGGACATCGGCAAGAGCGTCAGAAAGCTGTGATCGCTGTGGGGTGAAATGCCGAATTGATTCTCTTCCGGTTCGACCGCCGGATAATGCGAGTTGCGCGTCCACATGATCGGTTCGTCGAAATACCGGTCGAAGAAATCGCGGGGCTTCTCGAGCGCCAACGCGTACAGAGGAACCATCTTGCGGCCGAGCGCAGCAATGGCCATCTGGAACTCCACGATCGCGTCGCGGAACCCGGGCAGGTTCTCTGGCCATGGGTTTGGGCCGACAAAGCGAAGACCCTGTTCCAGATAGGGGTGATCTGCCGGACGTTCGAGCGCGAGGACGAGTGTCTCGTTCAAGTCCTGCTTCGTGTTTTCGTTGATCTTGGAGGTCACGTAGATAGTCGATTTCGGGGCAACATATCCAACTGACTTGTCCCCGAACTTCAGCTTGAGCTTCTCTTCGGGCGAGCGGGCAAAGAACTGTTCGAGCGCGGAGTATGCGTTGTCCATGAGCTCGCGTGAGACGCCATGATTCACGATCACGTAGAACCCGATGGTCTCCTGAATGAACCGTATGTTCTCCGCGAGCGCCTCAGCAGCGCCAGGCGCGCCAGCGAGATATGGCCCGACATCGAGAATTGGAATCTCCTCGAACTCGTCCAGGCGCCCGATTGTGCGATAGTCGAATATCTTCGGATTTCCCATGAGATTCTCCCAATGTTCGTAGTTGGCCGTCTGTCAGTCGAAATGTGAGGACGCTTGTCAAGAAGCTCCATCCGGTTGCAGCCCCGCTGACAGGGCGCCATCCAATGTCCGGTCGACAACATCGGCGATGAAGGCCTCGAAGTTCGCCTCGACCTTGCTCTCGTAGATGAACTTGCGGACGAAGTAGTAATAGACCGTCGCATGAATGTGCCATGCGGATTCGAGTTCCCGTGTCGTGAGCGGCGACTCCGCCATTGTCGGCGCGCCGGCGGCAGCTCGAATTTCTGCGCAGAGCGGGGCCAACAGTTGGCCTTCGAGCAGATCGATGTAACGCCGGTTGAGATCTTCCCCGGCGAGAGCAGCGAACATGTAGATGCGAATCCACTCGTATGTGAGCGCGTCGTTCGCGTAGGCGGTGTAGAACTCGATCAGACGTTCGCGCAGCGGCAGCGACCGGTCGGTGATCAGTGTGCCCCACTCCGGTTTCCACCGGCCGACAAAGAGCTCTTCGTACACGCGCTCGATCAGGAGTTGCTTGGTCGGGAAGTATCGGTACAGCAGCGGCTGAGTGACACCGAGCCGCTGCGCCAGTTCGCGGGTGTGCCCAGAGAATCCAGCCTCAGCAAAGAACGTGATTGCGCCCTCAACGATGAGACGTTCGCGTTCACCCGGTGACAGGCGTTGACGGCGGTCGGTGGTTGTTTCGACCTTCTCCCCAGTCATGGGTGCGCCCCGCTTCGTCGTCGCCGATGTTTCCGCTTATTTATCGATCGATAAACTAGCGCCAGTTCATCACACCGTCAACCTCGACGATGGCGGCGGACTGAACACGCAAGGACATGAGTCGAGTCGGACAACACGGGTCCGACAGGACTGAATGCAATCGACCTTGTGGAAGTTGCGTATTCGCAGAGACGGGGCGCCAGAACTTCTGAGCTCGAGCGCCAGGTTTCGCTTCGACGGTCCGAATTCGATGACTCACTGGTTCTCCGGAGGTTCTGACACCCGTACGATCCACTCATGGCTTCTGAAGCACTCACTCCCGACGAGATCGACTCATATTGGGCCAGCGGTTACGCCTTCGTCGACAACGCGCTGACCCCAGAACAACTCCAGGCATTGGTCGCTGACTTCGACGAGTGGGTGGAGGAGAGTCGCCAGCACTCCGAGCCATACGGCGAGACGCTCGCCGATCGTCCGCGCTTCGACCTCGCACCCGATCACAGCCCTGAACACCCGGTGCTTCGCAGGGTTGCCTCACCAGTCGAGGTATCCAACGCCTATCTCGAAGTGATGCGCAACAACCGGGCCCTCGATGTTGTGACCCAGCTCATTGGCCCCAACATCGAATTCAACAACTCGAAGATCAACGCAAAGCAGCCCGGCTCTGCCACCGAGGTGAAGTACCACCAGGACTTCATGTTCCAGCCGCACACCAACGAAGACCTCATCACGGTCCTGTTCTTCCTCGATGACGTCACCTTGGAGAACGGGCCTCTGAACGTGGTTCCCGGCACCCATCGCTCTGAGTTATTCGATCACTGGCACGACGGCGTCTACACCGGCACCGTGAGCCCCGAGGTGGAGACAGCGCACGTCGCTGATGCAATTCCCATCTACGGATCTGCTGGCTCAGCGTGCCTGATGCACACCCGCCTGTTGCACGGCTCTGCGCCAAACAAGTCTGATCGACCTCGCACAATTTTCATCAGCGAGTACCGGGCCGAGGACTCGAAGCCCTTGCAGGTGAACCACATCCCAAGTCGTTATCAGAGCGAGGTCTTGCGTGGTGTGCGCACCAACCGCGTTCGTTGCTCCACCTACGAGATGGAATTTCCCGAAGTGCCAACCGGTGCATCGTTCTTCTCCCAGCAGGCCAAGGCTGGCGAAGTCGCGAGTTGACCTGAGCGTGTGCCCTGCAGGTCGTTAACCAGCATGGCCCGGGAGCGTATGTCGCTCAGTCGGCCGCGAGCACGCTGTTGATCACCCGTAGCCAACGCATGAGATGTGTGTCTCCGAGGTGGTTCTCCAACGCTCGAGCGCGCGCACCCTCGGCAAGGCGTCGCTGCAGGTCGTCATCGTCGAGAATCTCACACAGTGCGGCACCGAATCCCTCGAGGTCGGTCGAGTCCTGAATCAACAATCCCGTCTCGCCGTCGATCACCTGGTGGACGATCCCTCCGACAGCGCTCGCCACCACGGGGGTGCCTTTCACAAGCGCCTCGGCGACCGTTAGGCCAAAGCCCTCGGCCGCGCTTTTCTGGGTGACGATGGTCGCGTGACGCTGAAGCGCGTTGACGATCGCCGCGTTCTCCCCCAGATCGTCCATCGGCAAGCACACCAACTGGACACGTTTGCGAACTTCGTGGGGCAACTGCCGCCAATGATTCCAACAGTCCTGGAGGACAAGGACCCCTTCGGGATCGTCGGCGACCTCGGTCACGGCCGGCCCGGCGAGTACAAGTTCGACGTCGCGCCCAGCGCCGACATAGGAGGCGAATGCATCCATCACACCGATCATGTCCTTCATTACGTCCCAGCGCGAGACCTGCACGATCATCGGCGTTTCAGGCCCAGACGGCGGCCCCATTCGGACAATGTCGCACATCCGCTCCACCTTGCCCGGTAAACCGTCGGTATAGCCGAATGTCGTGTCCCCTCTGCGACCGGCGATCAGTCCGACATGGGTGAGGATTGCCTCGACCGTCTCGGGCGCCATGTACTGGTTCTTCGGCGAGAACGGGTCGATCGACGGCCAGATCGTCGTACAGAGATCGTCGGGAACCCAGTCGGGCGGGAAGCGGCGATCGGTGAAGACATAGTGGTCGACGAACGGTTCCAGGTACGGGCGGAGGAAGTCCCAGCCCAACCGGCTCTGCTGGTTCTGCTCCTCGATCCCGACATGGCAGCGCCAGACGACGCGACAGCCGAGCTTCTTCGCGTGCTCCGCGAGCCCGGCCGTCTGAGGGTCGTGCAAAATGACGATGTCGCCCGCACGAACGTAGGACGCTAAGTCGTCGCATTCGGGAGCCAGCGTCGACTCGTAGATCTCGTGCTCGCTCGGCCCGAGAGCGCCGCCGTCGCCGTCGCCGCCGTAGAGATGGTTGTGGACCCGTTTGGTCACGTCGAAGAAGTCCGGCCGTCCAGCGATCACGAGCCAGGTGTTGTCGATGCCGATACCGCTGACGTATCCGAGCAGCACGTGCAGCATCTCGGCAACCCCGCCGCCGGCTGCGGTGGAATTGATATTGATGACAGTCCGCCCACGAAGCCGTTTGAGCGCTTCGGCGCCAGCGACCAACTCAAGGTCGTCAGCTCGCTTCGGCCCGACCACCTCGGCAAAGCTTCGCGGATCTCGACTTCGAACCTGAACAGTTTCCATCACGCAAGTGTGGCCGATCCACATCGGCTCTGCGGCATCCCCGAACAACCCACGTGGCTGTGAATCAGGCTGAGGTGGCCAACGATGCACTTCTCGGAGCCATCCCATAAGTCGGCGCCGTTCGCCTGCACCCTCCAACGGCGATACCATGACGCCACCGAGAGGGGTCAGCAACGTGGCAGATGCAGTGGACACTTGAGCACGAGCAACTCGCCGGCGACCGGCGCATTCGATCTGGCATCTCCGGAAGACCACGAACGTGTCCGTCAGCTTGCTGACGCGATCATCGCTGGGAACGCGCTTGCTGAAGCGCCTGGCGATCCAACGGCGCCACTCGACGGCCGTATCGCCACCCACCTGGCCAGTTCGAAGCAAATCGTCCGCGACCTGCAGTGGGACGGCACATTGGCTGTCGTGTTCGCCATGTGGGGCGAGCAGCGCCGACTCCGCCCACGAAGCGCCGACAATCCGACCGGCGAGGACGCTCTGCGTGTCAAGCTTGACCAGCTGGCTTGGCTCTTCGCTGGATCACCCACCCGGTGGCGGCTCTATCCCGTTGACGACGGCGACCCCGATGACAGCGCTGCAGTTGCGATAGAGCGCGCTGCACTCCACCCAGAGGGTGACCGGGTCTCGGTCCTGCGGCTCAGCGATGCGATCCCCGCCGACGACGGTCCCCTAGCCGAGCTCGACCACGTCGACGATTCCAGAAAGGGCGGCGCCGTCATCGCTGGCGCCGCGGCCGCCCTGGCCGACGGCTGCGACGCGGTCGTCATGACCGACGCGGACAATTCCGTCAATCTGGGCCAAGTCGGGCTCTTGCTCGGCCGGTTCCACGATGGCGCCGATGTGGTGGTCGGCGATCGCAAACATCCGGACGCGGTGCTCGTGAAAGCCGAAGCAAGATGGGGACCCGGCATCGTCGTGCTGCGCCATATGCAGCGCATGGTCGGTACGGAACTGTTCGCAAGCGGACTCCGTGACACCCAGGCGGCGTTCAAGCTCTACGGTCGAGCGACGCTCGACGACATCCTGGCTGCTCCTTCAACATTCGGTTTCGCGTTCGATTCAGACTGGCTCTATGCCGCGCTCTCCGGAGAAAGATCGATCGATCGAGTCCCTTTTGCGTTCATCGACTCAGCCGAGGAATCGGCCTCCATCACCCAGGGCCCGATGACCACGTGGGAGTCGTTGCTGCGGGGCCTGGTAGCTGCGGCTCGCGCCCGCAAGGTCGATCACAATCTGGAGATGGCTTCGGTCATCGACGACTACGCGAGTGCCCAGATCCTGGAGCTCGTGGTGCAGCGTGTGCCGCCGGAGCTGGAGGGCGTGGAGGACGGGCAGCTGGGTGACCCGTCGCTGATGACCCCGACCCGCTTACGCGAGTGGCTCGACGAGCTCACGGGTTGACAAGCGTGCGGGTGCTACTGGGCGTCGGCCCGTTTGGGTTCGTGTGAGTTCACGATGTACGTGAGTGCGTGGTGTGGTTTCGGAGGTAGTTCGATGGTGATGTCATCGCCGGGCTTTACCGCGCCTCCGCTGAGGACGACTGCCATGACTCCGCCGATGCGAACGATGGTGCCATCGTCGTCCCGGTGGCGAAGCAGCGGCATGAGCCCGTTTTGGAACTCGTTGATTTGCACGCAGGGATTTCGGAGACCGGTCAGTTCGAGAGTCACTTCAGAACCGAGCTGAAGGACCGCCCCGGCGGGAAGCGAGAGTAGGTCAATGCCCTGCGTGGTGATGTTTTCGCCAAGCTCGCCAGCGGAGACATCGTGACCCTGGTCTGAAAGTTGCCCGAACAGTTCTTGATGGATCAGGTGAACTTGGCGGAGGTTCGGCTGCGTGGGGTCCTTTTGCACCAGATACCGGTGCTTCACTAATTCCCCAGAATGTGCATCGCCTTCAACACCCACACCGGCGATGAGCGTGATGGACGGAACGTTGGGCTTGCTGAAGCTGTGTTCTGGACTGGAGCTAACTGCGACGACCGACTGCGACATTTTCAGACGCTACCCCAATCCGAGATCGGCTTGATTCGTTCGATCGAACGAATTAGGATCGTTCGATCGACCATGAGGCGGGCTCACGTTGACAACGACTAAGACCCAAAGGACCCAGATCGCACTTCTCGAGGCTGCCAGGGATGTCTTGAGATCGGAGGGTTATGCGCGCCTCAGCACTCGTGCGGTAGCCCGAGCCGCCGACGCGCCGATGAGTCAGATCCAGTATCACTTCGGCTCGAAGGAGGGCATGGTTATCGCGTTGTTCGAGCACATGAACAGTGACCTCCTCGAGCGCCAGCACGCGTTGTTCACTGACAACTACTTGGCTCTCTCCGAGAAATGGGACCTCGCATGCGACTACTTGGATGACGACCTCGAGTCGGGCTACGTCACCGTGCTCCAGGAACTGCTCGCCGCAGGGTGGTCGACACCTGAGGTGGGACGAGTCGTGGCCGATGGATTGACGGGGTGGCGAGAGCTGCTCGCTGATCTTGCTCGCGAGGCACAAACACAGTTCGGCGCACTTGGGCCGTTCGATCCGGAGGATGTGGCCGCCCTCGTGAGTGCGGCATTCATTGGAGCGGAGGCCTTTCTCCTCTTGGGCATCGAGGATGAGTGCCGACCGGTCCGCAGATCGCTCCGGCGGTTTGGTGAAGTCATTCGAACATTCGAAAACAAGTCGAATAACGGGAGTCAACAATGAGAGCGAAGCAGCCACTGACCGAAGCAGCTATAGATCGTGACGGAGTCAAGATCCATTACGAAACATACGGCGACGGGGAACACACCATATTGTTCCTGCCGACATGGTCTCTGGTTCATTCGCGCAACTACAAAGCCCAGATCCCCTACTTCAGTGAGCACTTCACGTGCATCACATACGACCCACGAGGCAACGGAAAATCTGACCGGCCCGTCGATCCAGAGTCCTATCGGCTGAAGGATTACATCGGCGATGCGCTCGCCGTCCTTGATGAGACCGGTACCAACAAGGCGATTATTGTCGGCTTCTCGATGAGCGGCTTCCACGCCGCAGTCCTCGCTTCGCACTACCCGGAGCGTGTGGAGGCAGTCGTCACCTTCGGCACAAATTTGCCACTTCTCGAAACGTACGACCATAAGACCTGGGAGAGGTATGACCGCGATCTCCCTGCGGAGAAGGCCGAGGGCTGGGATAAATACACGCGGAACTACTGGCGCCATGATTTTCCCGACTTCGCCGACTTCTTTGTGCGGCAGATGTTCATCGAACCCCACTCGACGAAGCAGATCGACGACAGCATCTCCTGGGCAGCTGAGACGAACGGCGAGGTCTTGATCGCCACGATGGATGCCAGCGGGGACGATGACCTGGCCATGAACGAGGCCGCCTACCGGCGGATCAGCTGCCCCATGCTCGCAATCCACGGGGACGCAGATCGGGTCGCCCCACCTGAAGCCTCCCAAATGGTCGCCGAACTGACCGGGGGAACAGTCGTGATCTTGCCGGGGTCCGGGCATGCCCCTCACGGCCGCATCCCTGCCAAGGTCAACACGCTGGTGCGCGACTTTCTGGCTGAACACTTGGGTACCTGGAAGCCGGTACGCAAGGCCCGTGGTCAGGGTCCGAAGAAGGTGCTCTATCTGTCCTCGCCCATCGGACTAGGACATGCTCGGCGCGACCTCGGGATCACCAAAGCTCTTCGAGAGCTCCAACCCGATATTGAAGTCGATTGGCTTGCTCAGAATCCGGTGACCCGCTTCCTCGATGCCAACAACGAAACCATTCATCCCGCCAGTGCCCACCTCGCTAACGAGTCCTCACACATCGAGAGCGAGTCAGGCGAACACGATCTTCACGCGTTCGAGGCAATTCGCAATATGGACGAGATCCTCATCGCCAACTTCATGATCTTCCAAGAAGTCCTCGAACAAGATGGCTACGACCTTGTCATTGCCGACGAAGCCTGGGATGTCGACCACTACTGGCATGAACATCCCGAGCTGAAGAAAGCGCAGGTTGCTTGGTTGACCGACTTCGTCGGCTGGGTTCCGATGCCCGAAGGCGGCGAGCATGAGGCGTTCCTCACGACGGACTACAACGCCGAGATGATCAGTCACGTCGAGTCACACCCGGGCTTGCGGGATCGATCCATCTTCGTAGGCAACCCCGAAGACATCATCCCAACCTGTTTTGGTCGTGACCTCCCGGAGATGCGTGACTGGATTCCCGATCACTTTGAGTTCTGCGGCTACGTTCTCGGCGACCATCCAGACAGCTTTGGATCACGAGACGAGCTTCGGGCTCGTTTTGGTTATGCAGATGATGAAATCGTGTGCGTGGTTACCGTCGGAGGTTCAAGCGTCGGAAGCACGCTGATCAGGCGAGTACTCGATGCATACCCGATCGCCAAGCGGCGGCTCCCCGCGTTGCGGATGATCGTCGTGTGCGGCCCTCGACTCGATCCCGACTCCTTCGATCTGCCCGATGGGGTCGAGGCGCGTTCGTTCGTTCCCGATCTTGACCGTCATCTGGCTGCCTGCGATCTTGCGCTCGTCCAGGGTGGGCTCACGACGACGATGGAGCTCGCCGCAGCCGGAACACCCTTCCTGTATTTCCCACTGAAGAACCACTTCGAGCAGAACTTCCACGTAGCGCATCGTCTCGACCAATATGACGCGGGGCGCAAGATGATCTTCGACGAGAGCGATCCCGAACGGATCGCCGACGCGATGGTCGAGGAACTCAAGTCGGGGCGTCACTACCGACCGGTCGAATCCGACGGCGCATCTCGGGCGGCAGGGATGCTCGTAGACCTCCTTTGAGGTGACCACGCCTGCGTAGGAAAACTGGCGGGCGGGGATATCCCAGCCGGGACGTTCGGCTCTTGTAGGAGCGAGTCCCGCGAGCAATCGTGACCTTGTGTTTGGCTTTTTCCTGCCGGTAGCGATCATTGCGATCATCGTGATCGCAGCGAGTAAGCGCAACGCGGCCTCGTCGCCCTACAACGTCGCCCCCCCCCGGCGCTCGGAGGCGAAGCCGTTGCGCGGAGCTCGCCGCTGCAGGACAAGTTGGATGACTGGGTCGCGGCTGAGCTCATCAATGACGACCAGGCCGATGCGCTATTGGCATACGAGCTAGAGCGCCCCACGGTCGAGACCAGCCGCGTGCCTCTGGCTGCGGAAGCCGTGGGCTATATCGGTAGTGGATTGCTCTTTGCCGCGGCCGCTCTGCTCATAGGGAACCGATGGGAGGACATGTCGACGTCGGCGCGCATTGTGTCACTCGCCGCTCCCACGATCGTCGCAGTGGTCTCCGGTTGGTGGACGGGCCGAAATGATGAACCGGCGCTTCAGCGCCTAGGCAGCGTGCTCTGGCTGCTAGCGGTTATAGGGGTCGCAGGGCTGGCCGGTGATGTCTGGGTAGATGTAATTCATGACGGTGATCCACCTGACCACCATGCCGCGCTCTTCATCGGATCGATCGCGTTGACGGCAGCGGCTCCGGCGTGGTGGCTCCGCAGAGTGGAGCTCCAGCAGCTCGCATTGCTCGTCGCGACGATCGCGACCGCTCTTGGCGTCATCGACACCGTCGCCGCCGGCCGAGATCGCAACATGTCCGCTGTGGCCGCGGGACTCGTCCTGTTGGCCCTGGGTACGATCTGGCTCGCCGGAAGCTTCGCTGACCGCCTGCCGCCCGCGGTGCTCGCGAACTTGTCGGGCTCAGCGTTGATCCTCGTGGGCGCTCAAATCGTGCGCGCCGACAACGACCATGCGGGCTTGTGGCTGGGCCTCGTGGCGTCAATCGCGTTGATGGCTACCGGCGTTGCCCGCTCCGAACTCGAAATCTTGTTCGTGGGGACCGCTGGCCTATTCCAGTGGACCCCCCAAATTGCCCTCTTCTACCTCGAGGACACCCTCGGCACCGAAGCCACACTTTTCGTCATCGGCACCCTCCTCATCGTGCTCGCCGGCCTCCTCACCCGTGTCTATCCGTGGGTCACTGCCAGGCGCAGCGACACCACTCCTCCGCCTGACGAGGCCACAACTGCGTCCGATGACCCCCCGCCACCACCGCGTGGAAGAACCAGCCGTGGTCTTCCCTTCATTCTCGTCGGGTCCGTCATCGCTCTCGTCCTCGTGGCCCTGCTTTCGCAATGGTTCGGGTCCAAGGAGTCGAACTATGAAAGGGGCCTCGTTTCACGACCAGGCCTGGAGGAGGACGACCGAGGCCCCGTTCAGGACGAGGAGTGGAGCATCACCCTGAACGACGAGGGCGGGGGCAGCCACACGGTCGTCATGATCAAGACATTCAGCCCTCTCCGAGAGTCCGATATCAGCGAACTGGGTGGACGCCTGACGTGGAAGGAGACCGACATCGAGTTGTGCAACATCGGCATTCGATCGGTCGGCGATGGATTCGTTCAGATCGGTGACATCTTCCAGACCACCGAGGGATGTGGCCCCGACGGCGAGATGCAGCGGGCATTCGACGAGTTCGGGCGACCGGAAGTCGCGTGCGTGCACGTCCTGGCAGATGGCCTCGAGGACGAATACTGTGCGCCACTCGCCGTCGACTGAAGGAGGATGTCAGGCGCTTGCTCGGTTGACGATCGACTGACCGATCACCTCGATGTCTCTGGCAGTCCACGGAGAATCGCTTGTGGTCGGACCGACAGTTACTGACGCGACCCACGTTGTCTTGCGAAGCACGGTGGTTCGCCCGATGCCATCTCTGTCGATGAGCATCGAAAACAGATCCAAGGAAGCCTCATCTGCACTATCAACCTCCGACAACACGCCGCCTTCGGAAACGAACGCTGTCTGGAGCAAGTCGTAGTGCGCGACAGCGGCTTCGTCACCGTCGAAGTTGATCAATGCCACAGTGAGGAAGGGATCACCGGGTGTTGACGTCTGATACACCGCGGCGCACATCGAGTCGAGCGCCACGTCACCGCTGCTGGCGGTCTCGGTCAACGACTGCAACTCCAGCGAAAGGGTGCCGGAGGGAGTCGCCAGTGCCCCCTGGCAGGTCAATGGGTCAAGCGGCTCGCTCGACAGCGCAGCTTCGCCTGCCGCTGTGGCCGAAGGGCCACCTGAGACAACAGGGTCTGTAGGTTCACCCGAACTGGCACACGCCGCGGCCAAGATTGCTACTAACGACCCCACGCACAGCAGACGCGCCAGAGCGATGATCGGTTGTTTCGCCGCGGGCTGAACTCTACGGGCTGTGTGTTTCATACACCTGACACGACCATGGACGCTGTTTGGTTCCTACGTCAGTCTGTGACTTTAGTCACTTCGATGGCAGTTGTCGATCTCGGTTGGCCTCCGACGGAGGCTCCCAATCTGCATGGCGCTAGAGCAGTTTGCGCGACGTGGCAGCGTTCCCTGGCAGCCGGTGCTCCACTTGCAATGCTGATGGCCAGAATGCAAGCCGGTTGCAGGGCGCTCGCAAGCGCTGACCGCTATGGTGGCCAGACACATCAACCGCCACACCAACCCGGCTGACGCCGACTAAGGATTGACGATGAGTTTCATTCAGACGATGACGTTTGCATCCGTCGACAAGGACAAGATGCTCGAGGTCGGGAACACCTGGGCCAACGATGCCATCAACACCGGAACGGCAAAGAAAGGCATCCTCGCCGAGAGCCGGTCGAACCCCGGCGACTACATGTGGATCGTGCACTTCGATTCGGCCGAAGATGCCGCCAAGAACAGCGAGCGGCCGGAGACAGGTGAGCATGCAGCGAAGTTCGGCGCTCTGACTTCTGATGGGATCGCGTTCAACGAATACGACGTAATCGCAGTTCACGGCGATTGATGGCGATGACGCGCCGTAGCGCTATAAGCAGCCGTCTCGGTTCTAAGCGCCGCGGAGTTCTTTGATTCGCTGGGCCAGGAATGATGACGCGGTGCGACCCTCCGTAAGCACCACGTCATCTGCAGGGTGCAGGAAGAGTGGCAACGACATGCGTGGCAGCGCGGCGGCCTCCCCTGTGGGGTTGACGACCCGGTGGGTGGTCGCCGGGTAGTACCCATCGCTCGCGAGATCGAGCATCTCGCCACCGTTCACGGCGATCGACCCGGGGTCGCAAGGGACCGCGAACCACTGGCCATCAGCGCCCAACAGTTCGAGTCCAGGCTCATTGGAAGCTGGTAACACGGTGAGCAAGTTGATGTCTTCGTGCGCAGCTGCACGGACCGCGCCCTCGATCTCATCGCCATCTAGCGGCGGATACCGCAAGATGCGTAGCAAGGTCCTCGTACTGTCATCGAGCATGTTGGCCAGCGGCACACTGAACCGTTCCGCGATGTGCGTTGGCGTCTGGGCCTCAACCCACCCAAGTAGGGTGCGCGCAAGGTCGGTAGCCACGTCTCGATACTGCAACGCTGCGTCGGACAGTTCGTCGGGATACACCGACCAGTCATAGACGTGGAAGAACTCTTTGAGATCTCGAACGCTCTCGCCCTTGGCCGTCTCAGACACAGCGGCCGGAAACCAACCGACTCGACCCTCTGGGTCGGGGCCGTACTTATCCACCGCTGGCGTATCGAAGAACGCGCCCCACTCCGAATAGATCTGTTCAACGATGCTCCACTGCAATGGATGGTTCACGAGAACCGCGAACCCCGTCTCCCGGAGACTTCGAGCGAATCGCTCGGGCGCGTCCTCTGCTTCGAAATCAACAACTTCAACGTTCATGACACGACCTTACTGCGATGTGCTGAGTTCGCTAGCCAGCTGCCGCGGCCTTCAGATAGTCGACGAGAGCTGGCACCTTCTCTCGCACCGTGTGGCCACCTGGATCCCACTTCGATGAGGCGACCATCAGGGACTCTCAGGTAGCAGCGAAGTTCGATTCCGCGGTTATCGAGCGGCTCGGTGAGGAACTCGGCGCCGCGTTTGCTCCACTCGGCGTAGGTCGCTGCGATGCCGGCGACGCGAATGTTCATGAAGGCATTCACCCGAGCGGGGTCCGCCGGAGATTCCAGCGTCACGGCGGGCTTGTCGTGGGTTGGACCGCCACCGACGTTGATGATCACCCAGGTGTTCGCGAGCTTCACGACCGTCGGGGTGCTCTCTGCATCAAAGATCACGTTGCCACCCAGCGACTTGCAAACTTAAAGTAGTCCTGCAGCTTTACTTTTACAAGTAGAATTCAGAAATGGAGATTTCATGACTGCCAAACGCCACTACAACCTGCTGTGCCCAATCGCCCGAGCACTCGACGCCGTCGGCGATCGGTGGACGCTGCTGATCCTGCGCGATCTCCATGCAGGCCCAGCGCGATACCTAGAACTCCAAGAAGGGCTCGGCATCGCCACGAACCTGCTCAGCACACGTCTCACCGAGCTGACCGAGGGCGGCCTCATTCAGAAACCCAGTGAACGCGGCGCGTATGAGCTCACCGACCTCGGCCGCAAAACCGACCGGATCCTCTGGGAGCTCACCCGCTTCGGCGGTGCGCTCGACCGGGATCCCGACCCACGAGAACCCGGGAACCTGCGCACCATCGCTCTCCCGCTGAAGATTGTGCTCGAAGCCGTCCCCGACCGGCCCGACCTGACGGTACGACTCCACATCGATGACGACGTCTTCACTATCATCTCCACCCCCGACACCCTTGACGTTCGATACGCAGAGGCCACCATCCCCGCCGATGTCGTGCTGCAGACGAGCTACTACGCATTCCTCGACGTCGCGGAAGGTTTGATGCCACCCAACGACTTCATAACCCACCACGTCGAAGTCATCGACGGATCAGACAACGCCAACACGTTCTTCGCGCTGATGGGCGCTGCGGTCGCGCGCCAGCGCTGACCGGAGCTGCCTAATTCGAGACACCTTGTTCGAGAAACCGCTCGAGGTGAGCACTGAGCTCTTCGGAATCGCGTTCCGCTCCATTGATGAAGCTCGAGCGTCGACGCCGGAGAACATTGAGGCCTGCCACATACAGGCCGGGGTGATCTGGGTGACCGTTGTGCCGGACTGGATGGGCGCCGAGATCGTCGCCGCATACGACGTGATGAAGTCGACGACCTCCGGCATGCTCATGTACCCGTTCGGGTCATCGCCGTCATAGCCCGCGCCCGGGAGTTGGCTCTGCCAATTCGGTGTCAGCAGGCGCAGCGAATCCCAACGTTCGGTCCGCCATGAGTTCGCCATCTCTCCACGTTCGAGCACGACGTGGGGAATGGACCGCTCGCCAAGAGAATCTCCGTTGGTGTCGCGCCACGATCCTCGGACGCAAAGCACTCGGGATGGTCGGCGGGTCGGCGCTCAGGATGGCTAGCTCCACCGGACGCGACAGCTGTTGTGCCACAGGTCCATGACGGTCGTATCACCCACCAAC
>CAXMRH010000276.1:0-4566 GCA_964196045.1 uncultured Chthoniobacterales bacterium
GGATTCTTGGTTCGAGCGTTGACTTCAGCTCCGGCCGCAGTGAACGCCCGTGGATAAGACGCATGAGCACCAAGCCGCGGGTGACCCGACGAACAGTTTCACCCCTCGAGCAGACAGTTCCCCACCCGACAAGCTTTACTGAAAGCAATGGCGAACGAGGGTTACGACATCATCGGTGATGTGCACGGGTGTGCTGACAAGCTCGAGCAGCTGCTGCACACCATGGAGTACGCCGAGGTCGACGGCGCGTGGAAACACCCGACGCGTCAAGCGGTGTTCGTCGGCGACTTCATCGACCGAGGCCCCAGTCAGCTCGAAGCCGTTGCGATCCCTCGAGCCATGGTTGAAGCCGGCAGCGCGCTTGCCGTCATCGGGAACCACGAGTTCAACGCTGCATCAATGGCTACCAAAGACCACAAAGGCAACTGGAATCGCCCCCACACCGAACACAACCTCAAACAGTCCGCAGCGTTCCGCCAAGCAGCCGACTTCGGCTCAGAGACACACCAAGACATCATCGACTGGTTCATGACGCTGCCACTGTGGCTCGACCTCGACGGGTTGCGGGTCGTGCATGCGTGCTGGCACGACGCGTCGAGTCTCCTGGTGGGACCCACACGCCACCACCGTGCAATCGGGCATACGCCTCGAGGATGACTGGGTCCTCGTCGACTCTCACGGCAACCGAGCCGAACACCTCCCCGACACACCACTCCCCGACTCGCTACGCGGCATCACCCCCACCAACCCCAACCGAAGGCCCGTCTTCTTCGGCCACTACTGGTTCACCGCCGGAGCCAACAACGAGAGTCTCAAGGTCATCGACACCAAAGCCGCCTGCCTCGACTTCAGTGCGGTGAGCGGCGGCCCACTCGTCGCCTACCGCTGGTCAAGCGAGACCGAGCTCACCAGCGAGAACCTGGTTGCGTCAGCTGCGGGCTGAACCTCGCTGTCTGAGCTACTGCGGCAGAAACTGCAACGAGTTGGCCATGCCATCGATCTCTTCGAGTCCCTGAATATTGGCCTCGAGGCGCCACACGATGCCCTCCACGTCGACCAGCCACACCACTCGACGAACCAACGACGGGGCGTTGTCCCACGCAAGCTCGAAGCGAATCCGCTCGCCGCCTGCAATCGTGCCGATGTGATCGGAGAACCCGCTCGGGTTCACCGCCTCTTCGTTCGCAATGATCCACGGACCCGGCGGCAGGAGTGAAACCGTCGCGTCTTCGAGGGTCATGGCACCCAGCGACTCGAGGGTCACGTTGTGATCGGACCTGCGGTCTTCTGGCCCGTAGCGGAAGAACGCACACGAGGTTCCATCCGCGCCATCGAGGTCGATCGTCGAGAGCCATTCGCCCGGGTATGCAAGCTTGACGGCCTCATCTGCACACACCTTGTAATCGCCTCCAAGGGCCGAACCGAACGGCCCGCCGAAACACCAGTGGTTGATGTGCTCGGTGTAGATGCCCAGCGAATCCCTGAACGTCACGATGGCCTTCACCTCTTCGGGCCCAGACCACCCCGACACCCAATAGGTGCCGCTCTGGTTGACCCGAAGTGTCGAATCGCTTGCCGAGACCCGATCGACAACGACCGAGTCGACGACGATCCCGCTGCCGATCGCTGGGGTGAAACGGAACGCACCCGACACGCAGTCGATCTGCTCGACAATGCGATCTTGGAAGGAACCCGCCACCGGGCAGCCGGTATAACGATGCACATCGACCGCAACCTCGACACTGCCCGACGCATTCGCTGTCGAAACCGCGAACACGAGATCGTTCGTCACGACCTCGTGCACGATCGGCTCTTCGGGCACTTCCGTGCCCGAGACGAGTTGTTCGACCAGCGTGTCGAGCTCGGTGCTGCCCGGTTGACGCGTGACGGACAGTTCCCAGTCGAGGGGAACCTCTGGTCCATCGGCGAACGTCACCGTCACCGTTCGCGGGTTGGTCGCGCACTCGACCTCGAGCGTCGGCTCCAACGGGGCCGGAGGCGGTACTTGGGTCGTCGTCGGCCCTTGCGCCGCATTGTCCAGAGATTCGATGTCCAAAGACGCGATGTCCACGAGTGTTGAGGCCGACACGCTGGTCGTGGACGTGGTGGTCCTGTTTGTGCTGGTGACATCTGCCGTTTCGGCGGAGTTGCCCGCGGGATCATCGGCGGGATCATCGGCGAATTGCAGAGTCTCGGGAGCGCCCTCGTCATCACCGGCGCACGCAACGAACGACAACGCGGCAACCGCGACGAGAACGAGTCGCCTCGTGGCCCAGGTTGCGTGCAGAGTCCTCATCGTTCACCTCAGTCACATACGTCGTATGGATTCGATTACGTGAACAATCGGCGGTTTGCTCCAGCTCCTGAACCGGGGGCAAGCCCCAGCGCCCGTCGCCTGACCGAATCAACGATCCTTGTTGCGGACGTCTCTGTCGCTGACAGAATGGCGCCATGTCTTCCGATTCACATTCCCACGACGACCATGATCACGACCACGACGATCATGGGCACGGTCACGAACACGACCAAGGGCTCAAGGGCATGCTTCGTTATCTGCGACATGCGCCCGAGATGTGGAAGTCCGAGGTCAACACGGCCGTGGTTGCGCGGATCGCTCCGCAGCCGGGCGAGACCGTGATGGACATCGGTGCAGGCATCGGCGCTGGCACCATGGTCGCCGCCAAGTCGGGCTGCACCGTCGTGGCGATCGAGCCAACCCCGTACATGCGTCGAGTGCTCGGGATCCGGCGGCTCGCAGCACGAGCTCAGGACCGCGTGCAAATAGTCGACGGCACCGCCGAGGCCACCACCGTCGCAGCTGGGTCGATCGACGCCGCATGGGCGGTGAACACCTTGCACCATTGGACCAACCTCGAAGGCGGCATTGCCGAGCTGGCGCAAGTGCTTGCCCCGGGCGGTCGGACGTTGTTGGTCGACGAGGACTTCGACGACCCCACCCATCCCGACTTCGAGACGTTCGGCGCCAAACGACTCGAGGAGCACGACCACCACTTTCACACCGTCGACCCCGACGCCGTTGCTGCAGCGATGAAGGCAGCCGGCTTGACGGTCACGTCCGCCGGCCACGATCAAATCGCCGGGCGCCCGGCGATAGTCATCGAAGGATTCGCTGCGAGCGAACCGTCACTGTTGGGTGAGTAGGAGCTGAAGCTCGAGGATGCCGAAGTCATCGACAGACACGACGATTTGAGCTGCCGGGACTTCCACGTCGTAGTCGGAGAACGTGAGGTCCATCGAGCCGACCAAAACGATGGTGCCTTCGACGAGCTGTGCGTCGAGCTCGATCTGAACGGACTTGGAGACGCCGTGGATGGTCAACTCGCCAGTGGCTGCGACCGAGACGGGTTCGCCAGTGGCTGCACCGTCGCCCAACTCGATTGGTTCGGTCAGGGTGAATTCTGCGGTGGGAAAGTTGCCCGAATCCAGCGCAGATTGCACTCTGCTGTCTCGACGTGATTCGTTGGTGGTGATCGTCGTGACGTCGACGTCGAAGGTCGCTTCAATCAGGGTTGCGCCGTCGATAGTCAACGTTCCGGAGACGTCGCCAGTGCGTCCGACGGCGGTGGTTGAGCCGATGCTGGCCAACTCTTCTTCGATGCGAAAGCCGACGAACGAGCCGGTGGCGGATTCGTAGTCGAAGTCGCCTGTCTCGGCATCCACGGTCCATGTCCCATCGATGCCTATTGGGGAGGAATCTTCTCCGGCCGTCGTTGTTGCCGTGGCATCGACGCTGTCATCGGTGACTTGTTCGGTGGCGGCCGCGAGGCTCACCTCTGCTGGCGCGTCGTCCTTGAAGAACCACCACAGCCCAACCCCTGCGAGCGCGATGGCCAGAATGGCCAAGGAACCGATGATCTTGACGGTCTTGTTCATCCCTGGAAGGTAGCAACACTGCCATGGAATGGGTTGTGAGCAACTTGAGAGTTCACGAAGAACCTGGTCTAGACGGGCAGGCCGTTGGGTGCGTCGACGACAATCGTGTTCACCATTTTGTCGGTGAGCCGCTGGTTGTTATCGCCTCCGAAGATCACAAGCGCGCTAACGACGTTGAACAAACCCCCTGTTACCCCGCCAATCAACCCGTCGATGACGAACCCCCGCAGGAACATCGTTCCCCAGCTTGCGGGCTGGCCGGTTCGTTCATCGATCACGTACATATTCAACAACTGCTTGGCAGGGGTCTGGCCTCGCCCGTAAACAATGAGTGCCCAGATCGCGTAGCCGATGAACAGGGTTACGACCATGAGCACTGCACTGAGTACATAGTTCCCGAATCGCATACCCCGGGTCGACAAGGTCGTCCCGACAGGCAGCATCAGTTCGTAAGTGGGCAGAGTCGGGACGTGGACGATCGCGTTATCTCCTAGCGGCGGACTATTCGGAGCACCTGGTGGTGCAGGTAGGAGCGGCTCTACATAGTCGGGGTGGCTTTCTGGCCGATACCACCTCTCATCGGAGGCTTGCCACCATCCTTCGCCTTGTGATGTATCGGCCACGTCAACCTTCCCGCCATACGTGTCCGTAGGCGTCTAGCCAACTATTGCA
>CAXMRH010000277.1:0-13292 GCA_964196045.1 uncultured Chthoniobacterales bacterium
GTTCCAAGCAGTGGTCGACGAAGCTGCATCTGAGTTCATCGCGGAGCTCGACAACATCGTCGCCTCCGACGATGTGTGGACCCAGGTGGAAGGAACTGTCCGTGTGGTCTTCCGGCTGGCGGTGCAGCGTCCCGCATTGCTGGGATTGTTGCGCGAAGCGTCGCGACCTGGCTCGATGGTCGCCGTGAGCCTGACGTCTCGGCTGTCGAATCACATTGAGGCGGCTCAGCACTCGCTCGAGATCGCGCTGAAGGATGGTCGCGTCGCGGGAGACAATGCTCGTTTGCTCCTGTTCTCGCTGTACTCGACGGTGATGGGTGTGGCGACCGAGGTCGAAGTGCTCCGAGCAATGGGCATCGAGCCGAGCCTGCGCTCACTCGCCGAACGACGTACCGAGTTACTCCGATTCTTGTCCGCCGCACTGACCCCGGTTGCCGGATCGAGCGTCGCTCGCTAGCGCGGTTCCGACCTGCGCGACCGCTCGAAGTAGGGTCGACGGCCATGGCACGACGGATTGTGATTTCTCTCCTTCTGATCGCTTCGGCGCTCGTAGGAAACACTGGGACGCTTGCGGCAACACAGGTCTCCGATGCTTGTCGTGACCTGATCGACTTCGTTGGCGTGTCAGACCCCGAAGGCCTCGAGTCGGCGATCGGCGCGGCGGAGTCGCAGACCGGAATCGACTTTCATGTTCTGGTGGTCGACGTTCTGCCCGCCGGAGAGGATCTCGAGGACGTCACGAGAACGAACTGTCCACAAGCGTTCGACTCGCCGGGTGATGTCGCTGATGGAAAGGTCATTCTCGCGGTGGCAGTGCAAGACCGGGTTTCTGCAGTCGACTACGGCGATGACCTCAATGAGCAACTCGACGACGACGCGGACGACATCCGGGGTCGGATGAACTCGTTCTTCCAAGACGGACAGATTGGCGCCGGCCTCTCGAGCGGAGTCGGAGGCACCGTGCAAGGTCTCGAAACTGTGCCGGCGGACAACACGACTCCCGTGGTCCGTGGAGTGTTGGGAACGGCCGTCGTCGTGGGGGGAGGCGCATGGCTCTATACGAAGCGTCGCACTCGGACTTCGCGTGGTGAACAGGCCCGGGACAGATTCTCGGCAGCATCGACTCGGGTGACGAACGTTCAGGCCCGTTGGTACGACGCTGAGCAAGAAGCAGTGATCGCTGGCGGTCGGATTACTGGTACAGCGATGGCAAGGCTGAACAAAGCCCAAACAGTGGCCGCAGAAGCATCCCGCCAGCTGTACGAGGCATGGTCGCCTGTGAGCGAAGTCGCTCCGGACGATGTCGCTGGCTACAGCATCGAAGACCAGGTCGAAGTAGACGGACACGTCGCGGTAGCGCTCGGGTCCGTCGAAGACGCGGAGGTCAAGGTCAGCGCGCTCGAGGCGGTGATCGAAGAGTTACGCGGCAAGCCCGATGGACTTGCTCAGACACATCGAGACGCGAGCGACCGCATCAAGTCGGGCTTGGATGCGGTCGACGCACGGTCCGGCGAGGGATGGGTCGTCGACTCGGGTCGACGGCGACTCGCTGAGCTGTCGGCAGCACTCGACCTGCTCGATCCGTTCGCTATGCGAATCGATGTCGACTTGATGACCAAGGATCTCGAGCCACTTTCTGCCGAGATCGCCTCGGTGGCCGGCGACCTCGAAACGCTGGCCGCCCGACATGCCGAGACGGGAGTCCGAAGGTCGAACATGGGGCCGGAGATCCTTGGTCAACGAGGACGTGTCATGCAACTGACCTCGACGATGCATCACTGGGTCGCCGAACATGCATCGGCATCCTTCGAGTCGGTGCTTGCTCATCCTGAGGAAGCGGAACGACAGCTTGGCCGGGCCGAAGCAAGCCTGCTCGCTGCCGACTCGGTTGGGTCGATTCCGCGTGACCTCGCCGCGATGCGCATGGTCAATGCCGAACTCGACAAGGCGCAGACGTCCGTGGACCTCGCCGACGAACTCCTCGATGAGATGGACGAGCTGGATGTGTTGCTCGACGCGGCCAAAGAGGGAGCCCCTGGTGCCGTTGCTGCTGCGGCCGACGACGCTCGCTTACTTGTCAACTATGTGAAGGAGCACCAGGGCGATGTTCCGTCACGAGCGCCCAAGGTCGCAGCTCATGTGGATCAGATGCAATCACAAGCCGAGGCCGCGCTTCGTTCGACGCCACCTGACTACTTGCTCGCCATGGAGCTCAGCGGCCAGGTCGAGTCCATCGTGAACACCGAGCTCGGCGAATTCAAGAGCACGGTCGGCGAGCGAGAACGCTCCCGCAACCAAGCCTTGACCGAGATTCGATCCGCCACGGTCGCAGTCGATCGTGCCGACCGTCATGTGCGTAGTCACGTGTTCTCGTCGCGCAGGGAGAAGGATGCACAGATCGCGATCGATCAGCTCCGGTCGGGGTTGATGCGAGCCACGGAACGGGTGGAGGCGGACCCAGCGGAAGCCCTCCGAGAGGCCGCGCAGATCGAACTGACCGCGGACCAGTTGTATCGAGAGGCTCAACAGCGGCAGCGCCACAACGGCCGAGGTGGGTTCGGCGGCGGCTTTGGCGGAGGAATCATTGTCGGCGGCGGTGGTTTCCGCGGTCACGGCGGCGGCCGTAGTCACCGTGGTGGCGGCTGGGGCGGGGGCGGCGGGGGCGGTTTCGGTGGTGGCTTCGGCGGCGGTAGTTCAGGCGGCTGGGGTGGAGGCGGCGGAGGTTTCAGCGGCGGTAGTTCAGGCGGCTGGTGATGGCCACAGTCCGCGGGTGATGTCGTGGCCTCGCCAGAGGTTGTCGCCTTCGCAGAGGTTGCGCGTGTTTTTGACACTGGTGTTTTGTGTGTGTGAGTAGGGGGTGATGTGGTCGCCGTGTAACCAGTGGAACGGTGAATCACACACGGGGTTTGCGCATTTGCCGTTCGTCGCAGCGAGCGAGATGTCTTTCATCCAGTCGGGGATTTGTCGACTGTCGTGGGACGCTTGGATGGGTCGGCCTCGGGCGGAGTAGACGATTCTTCGGAACGTTGCGGTCACCGTTGCGGCCAACGCATAGAGCGGATGAATCGGGGTTCCGTCGATCAGCTGGCATTTCTTGTCGATATCGGTGCGGTCGAGCTCTGGAAACTGGTTGGTGGTCGTGTCGGTAAGCCAGGCAACGGTGTTCTCGTACACGTTCTGGCTCATCACGATGTTGACTCGTGGCCGGGCGAAGCTGCCGTTGGGGCGAGCAGCACCGCGACCGACGAGATTCATGAGCGCATCAAGGGTACGACGGCGCACCGTTGAGGTCGTACCGGTTTCTTTTCCGCGGACCGAAAGTTGTTTGCTTCGGCCTTGATTTCGTCACGCAGTGCGGCTGCTTGGAGCGGGTCGAGGACACCGGACAATTTGGCCTTGCCACCTGGCAACGGCGTGATCGACAGTCCGAACTGTTGCTCTTGGTCGTTGGGTTCAGCACCGTCAGGGTCCGCGCCGAGGAGCCATTCGTCGACGACGTCCATGAGGTCGCGGAAATGGCAGGTAGTGAACGTGTGAACCCAGAACTCTTCATCATTGATCAGGTGTTGGTGAACCCGTGGGTTGTCCGCGAGGCGCAGCAACTCGACATGTCCCGTGGTGACGTCACCTGAGCGGAACGTTTCGGCTAACACCGGAAGATCGGCCAGCCAGTTCACGATCCGTTGATCGAACCGCACTGATGCCGGGTCGGCGAGCGTCCGTGCCGCTACATGATTCGCGGTGTTGCGTTGATCGGTCAGCTGACCAACCTCGACCATGTCAGCGGCCTGCACAGCCTCCATGCGCAACGCATCGACCTTTGCCGTGATCGCAATCAACGCCACCAAACGATCCGACATCTGTTGCACATCAAGGCACGACAACGGCGTGCTGAAACAGGCATCGACAGCGGCCTCGAGGGCTGCAACATCTGCGCCAGGTTCGAGTACTCCTCCGATTGCCACACATAACACTGTATCGAACATACGTTCGGTCCACAATAAAATTCAGTTGATTTCTCAAGGTCGCTCTACGATCAGTCTTTCGAAGGATCAGAACTCGTCGGCTAGATTGTCGGTGCCGATGCCGACGCCCCACAGCGCTGGTATGACATACATCCCACAGCTCACCGACTTCCACGCTTGGAGCGTCTCGGTAGTCGTCCACGCTGGCCAGGCCCACGACATCTTCATCAATTTGCGCTACGAAGTTGTGCGAATGGCCGAGCCCGGGCACTGCGCTCTCACCGCGCAGAATCGATGCCCAGCGATTGGTTCGCTCTTCAACATCGAGGCTGTCGAGCAAGCTGTCTTCGAGGAGGCCTCGGTACGCGTCTTGCCAAGCCCTGACTTGAGCAGTGGCCATTGACCGCGCGTCCTGTTCGAGCGCATTGCGAACCAAGATCCGAGCAGCTGGCCCCGTCATCTCTAAAGAGTACGTGCTGACCTCAATGGCCCGTGTTACGTCTCCGGCGGCTGTGGCGCTCGAAGGCGAGTTCCACGAGCTCGTCGATGAGGTCTGGATATTCGAGGCCGGATGCTTGCCACATTTTGGGGTACATGGAGATCGGGGTGAATCCGGGCATCGTGTTGAGCTCGTTGACCAGCCAACCGCGCCCAGCTGGTTCGTAGAAGAAATCTGCCCTGGCGAGGCCTTCCACTCGGAGCGCTTTGTAGGCATCCAAGGCAACGGCTTGCATCTCGGCAATCTCGGAATCGTCGAGCGGTGCAGGGATGAGCAGCTTCGCGACTCCATCGACGTATTTGTCTTCGTATGTATAGAAGTCTGCTCCTGCGACAATTTCGCCTGGCAGGGACGTTCGAGGCCGACGATTCCCGAGCACAGAGATCTCGATCTCTCGACCGACTATTGCCTCCTCGACGACGATCCATTCGTCGTAGGCGGCGGCGAGCGCGAGCGCCGCGTCGACTTCTGCGACCGTGCTTGCTCGGCTCACTCCCACGGAGGAACCCATATTGGCGGGTTTCACGAAGACCGGGCTGCCCAACTCGGCCAGCACGTTTTTAGCCGTCGCATCGGTGACTTCATCGGCGTTGAACCCAAGCCACGCAGCCTGAGGCACACCGGCTGATGTAAGCGCGTGCTTCGCCGCGATCTTGTCCATGGCCAAGGCGCTGCCTAGGACCCCAGCGCCGGCGTACGGAACGTTGGCCAGCTCGCACAAACCTTGAATGGTTCCATCCTCGCCCATCGGGCCATGCAGAAGCGGCAAAACCGCGCCGCCGATTTCCGCGGTCTCTCGAAGCAGGGAGAAAGCATCGACAGGTGAGCCCGATGGATCGAGAGCCTCCATATCGGAGGACCATGTCGCTCGAGACCATGTTCCGTTGCGATCGATCCCAATTGGAACGATCTCGTAGCGATCGCGGCGAGCGGCATCGAGAACGTGTTTCGCTGTGACACAAGAGACGTCGTGCTCGGCAGATTGTCCTCCGAAGATCACAAGTAATCGAATAGGTGGGGCGGCGTTCGTCACGGTGACCAACAGTAGTGGGGGAGGCGTCTAGCGTGGCCACGTGAAGTTTGCTGCATCACACATTGCCGACGTGACCGGCGGATCGCTGGAGGGTCCCGACGTCGAGACCGACGGCGCGACTCAGGACAGCCGGGACGTGCAGGTCGGTCGGTTGTTCATACCACTCGTGGCCGAACGTGACGGCCACGACTTCATCAACTCCGCACTCGTGGCGGGGGCTTCCGCGTACCTGACGCAGCGCGAATCGATGGGCGGAACCGCGATCATCGTGAAGGACACAGCGAAGGCGATGAACCAGCTCGCGCAGCACGCCCGTTCTGCAATTGCCGGACCAGTGGTCGGCGTCACGGGGAGTGTTGGTAAAACCTCGACCAAAGATCTTCTCGCAGGAATCCTGCGACGGGTCATGCCGACCCACGCATCGGTCAAGTCCTTTAACAACGAGATTGGTGTGCCACTGACGCTCCTGAACGCGCCCGATGGCACGCGGGCTGCTGTCGTAGAGATGGGCTCTCGCGGAATCGGGCACGTTGCCGCTTTGTGTGAGATTGCATCGCCCACGATTGGTGTGGTGACCCTTGTGGCTGCTGCACACAAGGGAGAGTTCGGGTCGCTCGACGCCATTGGTATCGCGAAAGGTGAGCTGGTCGAGGCCCTACCAGTCGACGGTTTGGCGGTCCTCAACGCGGACGATCAGCGTGTCTCGGAAATGGCCTACCGGACCGAAGCAGCCGTGGTCACCTTCGGGGAGTCGATATCGAGCGACGTTCGCATTTCCTCGATAGCTCTGGACGACGAGCTCCGAGCCACATTTGAACTCGACACTCCGTGGGGTCGTGTCGTTGCTCGCCCTGCCGTTCGCGGAGCGCACATGGCGACGAACGTCGCAGCCGCAGTCGGGACGGCGCTTTGGCTCGGGGTTCCAATCGCAGATGTCGAAGCAGGACTGACCGATGCAGAGGTCTCTCCCTGGCGCATGGAGGTGTCTCACTCAGCGTCCGGTGCGCTGATCATAAATGACTCCTACAACGCGAACCCGACGTCGATGCGAGGAGCGCTCGATTCGCTCGCCCGTCTCCAGCAGTCGCGCAAGGTTGCGGTCGTTGGATACATGGCGGAGCTCGGGTCCGACGAGGCCGAAGATCACCTCGGCATCGCGTCAGAGATTGCCTCGATTGGTGCGGAGATGGTGGCCGTTGGCACGAATCTCTACGGAGTCGAGGCGGTCGATGATCCACTCGAGGCCATCGGCGATCTCGACGAAGACACGGCGGTTCTCGTAAAGGGATCCCGGTCCGCTGGCCTCGAGTCGATAGCGAAACACCTTCTCTCCCGTTGACTCAGTAGGGCAGTTCGTCCGGAGGGAGAGGTGACTTGCTAGCCAGGTAGTTGGCGAGGAGCTCAGGCTCGCAGCTCGGACAGAGATATACGAGGCGCATCGACTGAATCGAAAGCTGCGTTCCACGACTCTTGTCCACGATCGCCCGGAATGCTGGTCGTACCTCGTCGCTGCCGCAGGTCGTGCAGGTCGGTGTCAGGTCGCGGTCCCATACGAGGCCACATGCACCACACGTGATCGAAATGATCTCACCGCTGCGTTCGCCATCGAGATTCTCTTCCTCACCGCAGTTCGCACACGAGATATCAGGCACGACGACGAGCGTACTTGCTCGCACGAATGGGTGGCCTCGTCACGCTTTGTGACCAGTAATACTCGCCGACGTACACGGATCTGAATCGAAGAGATACCCTCGCGCGGAAATGGCCACGCACTACGACACCCTCGGTGTCTCGCCGACATCGACCACTCCAGAAATTCGAAAGGAGTACCTACGGCGCGCCAGAGCGCTGCATCCCGACCGCCAGCTGGGTCGCTCGGCGGTCGACGCGCGCAAGGCCGAGCAGGCCATGCAGCAGGTCAACGTGGCATGGAACGTTCTGTCCGATCCGAAGAAGAAGGCCGACTACGACTCGGGAATGCGCCCACGGTCATCTCACACATCTGCTCGGACAACGCAGCCGCGCCGTCCAACTTCCGCCCAGCCCCAGTCGACCAAAGAGCGGGACTATTCGCAGGGGCGGTTGATCGACGAAGAACCCGGCGATGGTTCGGTGAGTGTCTGGGCGTCGATACCGGTCCTTCTGGTTCTGGGCTTGGTACTCGGGATCCTCATCGTCACTGCATTTGCTGACGGCGAACCCGCAGATAACAGGCCGGTTATCCAGAACACGACCGAACTCGACGTCGGCGACTGCTTTCTACTCGTGGGAAACACGCCTCGCGAGCGATCGTGCTCTTCGGGTAATGCAGATGGCAAGGTGATGGAGATCGGTCCCGACGCGGGGAACTGTCCTCAGAACACGCAGTCGCTACGAGATCCAGCCAGCGACTTCTTCCTCTGCTGGGCCAGGATGATTCCCGGCAGCACGAACACCGTCCCTGGTTGAGCGTTGTGATGCTGTGTTACTGAAAATCTAGATGTAAGTGGTCGTCTTCGCGCAAGGCGAGTGCGGCCCGAAGGCTGAGGCCGGGACTGCCACACACCCAACAGCCGTCGTCGTCCGGCGCGGTCCACGCAACGTCACAATCGATGCACCTGAAGCGCACCCGTTCTTGGCTGAGCGTTCGTGTGTTCGTCACAGCAGTCATGGTTGGTTCATCGACCGCCTGAGCGCTGACGTGAGTCGTTGGTGCCGACCCGTTCGGGAGGTACGCTTTCGACCCCGGGCCGTTAGCTCAGTTGGCTAGAGCGCTGCCTTCACACGGCAGAGGTCACTGGTTCGAGTCCAGTACGGCCCACTCCGGGGCCGAATTGCCCATGAAGTGACCTTGCGGGCGCTGGTATTCCTGTGTGTGTGGAGGTCATGCGTCGCTATCCAGGCGCATCAAGCGTGTGAAGATCCAAATGTTGATTGGTATGACATTCGGATTTCTTCTCGTGGTCGCGATAGGTGTGGCCTCCGCCGACGATACCCCAACGTCGTATCCGGCTTTGCCGGACGTCGAGTTGGTGCCGGCAGCGGTCGTGGCTGCCGGCGCCGATTCGATTGATCTGAACGCGGTCGCTCGGCTGACGACCTTTGGCACGCTCGTTCAACACGGAACTGCGTTTCAGCTAGATGACGGCCGTATTGGCACCGTTGCACATGCTCTTGTCGATGCCCGGCGGGCAAGTCTCGGCGAGGGTGAGGTGGTTCCACTTCCGCTGAAGGACGGATCTGCTGAGCTCACGGCCATCAGTCGACTGCACGATGTGTCGGCTGTCGAGGCAACGATCCTGCCGTCGGCACTGTCGGTCTCGCCGCAGGCAGCTGTCGTCGGACAGCAAGTAGCGCTTGCTGGTTTTCCTGACGACGGTCGGGCCACGACCACCACGGGCACGATCATCTCGCGTACGTCAGGAGCCGACTACGGCATCGGGCGGCCGGATGTGTACGTCATCAGCGCGACTGTTGAACGTGGTTGGTCAGGCGGTCCCGTAGTCGATGCAAATGGTGACGTGCTCGCGATCATCGTGGGCTTGGAGAGCCAAAGCGGAGTCACAATCGCGGTGCCTATCGAGTACCTTCCGACGCCCTAGCGAATGATTAGCGTGGGTAGCATCCCACCATGTCATTTGCGGTCGTCCTAGTCGGAGGGGCTATTCCCGAGAGGCGACTCGTCGCTGGTGCGGCCAAGGCGGACATCGTCATTGCTGCGGACGGGGGCGTCCGGATCGCGCGAAGCCATGGGCTTCCCATTCATCTCGTGATTGGAGATCTCGACTCAATCTCGCCCGGAGACCTGGCATGGGCGAAGGCCGAGGGCGCCGAGATCGTCTCATTCTCACCCGATAAGGACTTCACGGATCTCGAGCTCGCACTCGAGCGAGCGGACCAATCTGGAGTTGAGAAGATCGTCGCAACAGGTGTCGAAGGCGGAAGGCTCGATCACGAGATGGGCAACTGGGCCGCGCTGTGCGCACGACGCAGCGCCCTGGTCGAGGTCCATGCGGCCAATGGGACGGCGACCATCTTGCATGGAGATGGCAACAATCGCGTGACGCAGGCCGGAGAGGTGGGGGACATCATCTCCCTTCTTCCTCGAGCAGGTGACGCTGCCGGGATCACCACAAAGGGACTTCGGTGGCCACTCGAGAACGCAACACTGTCCTCCACCGGAACCCACGGGATCAGCAATGAGTTCGTCTCCGCGAGCGCAAGTATTGAACTCGAGTCAGGAATCCTCATGGTGGTTCGCCCACACGTTCGTGCTTTGGACGATTGAGCCACAGCCCCAGTCAGCGCTTGGCGAATGCCGACCAGCGGTCGTCGCGGCGTTCGATCTGCAGTTCGATACCGAACGTTTCGCTCAGATTCTCGCTCGTCATGACCTCGCTCAACGGTCCCGCATGGAGCGGAGAACCATCCGCCATCAGTAATCCGTGGGTGAACGACGGCGGGATCTCATCAACGTGATGAGTGATCAGGACCATCGGCGCCGCGTCGGGTCTACTCGCGAGGCGATCGAGTGTTTCCACGAACTGTTCACGACCCCGAAGGTCGAGCGCTGCAGTTGGCTCATCGAGGATGAGTATCGCCGGGTTGGTCATCATCGCCCGCGCAATGAGGATGCGCTGCTTCTCCCCTGATGAGCAGGTACCGAACGCCTGATCCGCCAGTCCGAGAACTCCGACCTGGTCGAGGCTCGACAGTGCTTGGGAGCGGTCGGCGTCGTCGTACGTGTGCCACCAGGTCTCTAACGCTCCGTATTTCGCCGTCATCACCACGTCGACTGCCGCGAGGCTTGGTCGGAGCTGATCGGCTAACGCCGCGGCCGCGTAACCAACTCGTCCGAGAAGCGGACGGATGTCTGCGCGGCCGAGCTCTGTTCCCAACACGCGTACGGTTCCACTGGATGGATGCAATCTGAGAGAGGCAATGCGAGCAACGGTCGTCTTTCCCGATCCATTCGGTCCCAGCACGACCCAGTGCTCACCGCGAGCGACACTCCAATTGACGTCTCGCAAAATCTCGGAACCGTCGATGGTCCGTCCAACATCGACGAGATCGAGAATCGCATTTTCGCCAATTGGTTCTGAGGGCACCGCACGACGCTAGCCTCTCAGAAATCGGCACCATACTTGGCCTTCTTGCAGTAGCACTGCTTGTTCTTGCGAACGCCTTCTTCGTCGCTTCGGAGTTCGGCCTCGTGGCGGTCGATCGCGCTCGGGTCGACGAAGAAGCCGCGAAGGGCTCGAAGCCGGCAGGTCGAGTGAAAGAGCTCGCGGAGAACTTGTCGTTTCATCTTTCTGGCTCGCAGCTTGGCATTACGGCCTCATCGTTGGTCCTGGGTTTCATCGCGAAAGCGACTCTGGCAAAGCTGATCGAGCGACTGCTCGGTGATGTCGTCGGCGAGTCAACGATCTCGGGCCTTTCGGTCTTCCTTGCGATTGCGCTTGCGACTGTGTTTCAGATGGTCGTGGGGGAACTTGTCCCCAAGACGATCGCGATCGACCGGCCCTACGACGTGGCCACACGGCTCAGCGTCGCGATCGGTGTGTGGGGCAGAATCGCCCGTCCGATCATCGCTACGTTCGACGCGACGGCGAACATGATCGTGCGCCGATTCGGCATCGAGCCTGCCGATGAGCTTCACCAGGTTCGGTCCCTCGACGAGATCGAGCGACTCATCGTCTCATCAGGTGAGGATGGCACGCTCGATGTCGAGGATGTCACGTTATTGACGCGGAGTATTCGACTTGGGGAGAAGACTGCGGCTGAGGCATTGATCCCTCGCGTGCAGGTCGTCGCGCTCGACCGTGACTCGACCGGCGCAGATCTCGTGGAGGCAGCGACCACTACGGGACTCTCTCGATTTCCGGTCTACGGGGATGACGCAGATGACGTGATTGGCGTCGTTCACATCAAGGCGATCTATGGCCTGCGAAGGGAGGATCGCTCGACGTCGCTCGTCCGCGATCTCATGACCGATCCGGTCTTCATACCCGAGTCGGTCGACCTCGACCACCTCCTTCAAGGTGTGCGCGAATCTCGGACCCACCTCGCGATCGTCGTCGATGAGCACGGAGGCACCGAAGGAATCATCACCTTGGAGGACATCCTCGAAGAGATCGTCGGCGAGATCGATGACGAATACGACACACCTCCTCAGAAGATGACCAGAGTCGAAGAGCGCGGGACGTTCATCGTTGCTGGTTCTCTTCACCGTGACGAACTTCGCGATGCATGTGGCTTCGAGTTCCCCGACGGGGAGTACGACACACTCGCCGGATTTGTTCTGGACACCTTGGGCATGATTCCCTCACCCGGAGCCAGATTCATCCACGATGGCTGGCGCGTCGAGGTCGTGGCGATGGAGCGTCGACGGGTTGCCTCGGTACGACTCGTGGCCCCCTCTCCGTCAGGACAAGAGGCCTGATGAGTACTTCGACCGCTCTGCTCTTGTCGCTCTTTCTGATCCTCATCAACGGCTTCTTTGTCGGTGTCGAATTGGCCCTCGTCGCCAGTCGTTCCACGAAACTCGAAGCAATGGCCGAGGAAGGGGTGCGCGGCGCTCGTATTGCGTTCGATTCCGTCGAGAACATCACGAGGCAGCTATTTGCGGCTCAGCTCGGAATTACGGTCGCTTCACTCATTCTCGGTCTCATCGCGGAGCAGGCGGTGGCACACATCCTCGAATCCGCCCTCGAGTCCATCATCGAGATCCCCGAGGGAGTCCTTCACGTGATTGGTTCGGTCAGCGCTCTCGCGCTGGTCGTCTTCATCCACACGGTGTTTGGCGAAATGGTCCCAAAGAACATTGCTATCGCCTATCCCGAGACCTCGGCTCGGATTCTTGCGCCGATTCATGCCGTCGTCGTGAAGCTGGCGCGGCCGATCATCTGGGTACTTCTTCTGCTCTCGCGGCCGTTGATGCGTCTGGCTGACGTCGATCGTGACGCTGGACTGAACAACGCCACCACGCCAGTCGAACTGCTGCGGCTGATCGATGCCTCGCGAGAAGGCGGGCTAGTCGAGGAACAAGAGCATGCGCTGCTGACCGGCGCTTTGGACTTCGGCGACACTCGAGTTCGGACGGTGATGATCGAACGAGGTGACATCGTGTCGATACCTGCATCGGCAACGGTGAGTGATTTCGAGGCGCTCGTCTTTTGAACAGTCCACAGCCGAATCCCCGTAATGGCGAAGGACGGCTCCGATTTCCGTGGGTTCGTACACGCGAAAGACCTCATACGTCTTCCAGATGAGGCACAGAACGACCCGATTCCGCTCGAGCTCATTCGTCGAATGCCCAAGGTAACCATCGAACAGACCGTCGAAGATTTGCTCTTCGTCATGCAGAGAAGTCGTCGCCACATGGCGCTGGTCGTGACGAACGACGGTGTCGTCGTCGGCATGGCGACGCTCGAGGACGTCCTCGAGGAACTGGTCGGGGAGATCTACGACGAGTCCGATCAGGACTGACCGAGTACGTCTGTCGGCCCTGAACCTCCGAAGACGAGAATCCGATCCGGCACGGAGCTCTCAGACCCCCATTGCGTGATACCCGCCATCGACGTGAATCATCGAACCTGTAGTTGCGGGGAACCAGTCGGAAAGGAGTGCCACCGTGCTCCGTGCAACGGCGGACGAGTCACGTACGTCCCAGCCGAGAGGCGCCCTGTCATCCCAGACGTCCTCGAACCTCGCAAACGCTGGAATCGACTTCGCTGCCACTGTGCGGATCGGGCCTGCCGCAACCAGGTTGAAGCGAATCTTCTCGGCGCCATGTGCGTTGGCGAGGTACCGATTC
>CAXMRH010000278.1:0-3045 GCA_964196045.1 uncultured Chthoniobacterales bacterium
GACCTGATGGCGAGCGGAGCGATGCGAGAAGCGGTCAATCTGGGACGCTTGGTGCCGAAAGATCTTTCGATCGTCGGCTTTGATGACATCAAGATGTCCGAGTTGCTGATTCCCGCACTAACCACAATTCGCAACGACACGCGGGCCCTCGGGCAACTTGCCCTCGACACCCTGGTGAGCATGATCGAATCCGGGGAGGCTGAGACCAAACCGGCTCCCCTCCGAGTGGAGCTCGTCGTACGCGAGTCGACCTGAGAGTTATGTCACCTAGACGAGCGATCGCCCAGGCTCCTGGACGGGTGAACCTGATTGGGGAACATACGGACTACAACGACGGCTTCGCGCTGCCGATGGCGTTGCCCTTCGGAACAACGATTCGGTTCGAGCCTCGACAGGACGACACGGTCGTCTTGAAATCGGTCGGCTTCCGCTCGACGTCCTTCGTGTCCTCTGAACCAGATCCTGAGATTGAACCTTGGGCTCGTTACGTCGCGGGCATGTTCCGCTTCCTCCGGGAGGACGGGCTGCAAATCGGAGGTTTCGATGCGCATATAGAAACGACCATTCCCGTCGGAGCCAGCCTTTCGTCCTCCGCGGCGCTCGAGGTCGCAACTGGCTTCGGTCTGTGTGCGATGGTCGGCGTCGACCCAGATCCGATCTACATCTCGCGGCTCGGGCAGCGGGTCGAGAACGAGATCATCGGGATCCAGAGTGGGATCATGGATCAGCTGATCTCTGCGGTTGCCGTCGAAGGCACCGCCACGATGATCGATTGCCGATCTCTCGAAACGACGCCGGTCAAGATTCCCGGGTCGGCTCAGGTCGTCATCATGGACACGATGACTCGGCGGGAACTTGCTGACAGCGAGTACGACTTGCGCAGGGCCTCGTGCGAACGAGCTGCAGCTGCGCTCGGCGTGAACGCACTCCGCGACGCCTCCCTGGCCGACGTAGCGAGCCTGGCGGAGGGGGTCGACAAGAGGCGCGCCCAACACGTCGTATCCGAGAATGCTCGTGTCGCCAACGCCGTCGATGCCTTCGCGGTAAGCGACCTGACGGGCATGGGCACGCTCATGCGAGAGAGTCACCGGAGCCTTTCGGTCGACTATGAGGTCTCCTCGGACGCGCTCGATCTGATGGCGTTGATCGCCAATGAGCACGAGGCCTGTTTTGGCGCTCGCATGACTGGCGGCGGTTTTGCCGGGAGCGCAGTTGCTCTCATCGATTCGTCGAGTACCTCAGCGTTCTTCGCCCATGTGAGAGAGCGATGGAAATCGGAATGCGGGGTGGATCCCGACCTCTGGGCTGTGCATCCTTCCGACGGCGCTTCCGCACAACTTCTCGGACCCACCTAGGACGAACCGTGCACGATTATTTGACCCCCGCTAATTTGTTCTCTCCAGACCTGACGTCGATCGGGCGACTCCCCATGGGCGCACCCCTGAACGCGGTCTCCGGTCGATCGACCCACTCGTTGGATGGGAAGTGGGACTTCCTCCTTGTCGACTCTCCTCCGGATGCTCCATCGGGCTGGACCGACGTGGGGCACGACTTGTCGGAGAATCCTTGGCGACAGATCCGCGTGCCCGGCGTGTGGACGCGGCAGGGCGTCGACGACCTCCCGCAATACACGAACGTGGTCATGCCGTGGGCAGGTAACCCGCCTGACGTTCCCGAGCGCAATCCCACCGGTTTGTACCGGACCGCGTTCGCCAGACCCGACGCGAAACGTGTAATCGTCGAGTTCGGTGGTTTCGAGAGCGTTCTGGTCGTGTGGTGCAACGGACAGTTCGTGGGCATGGCCAAGGACAGTCGACTGGCGTCGTCGTTCGACCTCACCGAATATCTCACCGATGGTGAGAACACCCTCGCTGCGATGGTCATCCGCTGGAGTGACGCGACCTGGATCGAGGATCAAGACCACTGGTATCACGGCGGCCTGCATCGTTCGGTCAAACTCACGACCACTCCAGCCACGCGTTTCGACGATGTTGTCGCCGATGCCGATTTCGACGTCGAAGCGAGTACCGGAACGCTCGACGTGAAGGCGGTCATCGGTGGAATCGAGGGCCTGGGCGAAGGCTTCTCGATCAAGGTCGAAGTTCCGGCTCTGAATCTCGCCGAAGTCGCCGAGGTCCCTTCCGATCCACCGCACGGCGGGCCCCAGGCGGACGCCGCGTCACACGGCTATCACGGAGCCTTCGCAACGGTGAGCTTCGACCGACTCGACGTGAAGCCGTGGTCAGCCGAGTCCCCAACCCTCTACGACCTCGAAGTGTCGCTGATCGATTCCGACGGCCGAACGGTCGAAGCGGTCGTCTCGCGAGTCGGATTCCGCCACCTGCGGATCGCTGATCGCCAACTGTTCGTCAATGGTGCCGCGATCATGATCTGTGGTGTCAATCGCCATGACCATCATCCCGACACCGGAAAGACTGTGACCAAGGCCGAGATTCGCGCCGAACTCGTCTCGATGAAGCAGCACAACATCAACGCAGTCCGCACGGCGCATTACCCCAACGATCCGGTGCTTCTTGATCTCTGCGACGAACTCGGCCTCTATGTCGTGGACGAGGCAAACGTGGAGAGCCATGCGCGTCAGGTGTCGCTCACATCCTCTGGCCTGTTCGATTTGGCAATTATCGATCGGGTCCGCCGGATGGTGTTACGTGACCGCTCGCACGCTTGCGTAATTGGTTGGTCGCTCGGAAACGAGTCCGGTTTTGCGCCGGTACACGCGGCGGCAGCTGCATGGATTCGGGCTACTGAACCGAGTCGGTTCGTGCACTACGAGGGTGGATTTCAGCCGAACTACAGCCATCGTGGGGCTGGTCGCGAGCGCGAGCGGGAGAAGGCGCCGACACCGATCGAGCGGTTGGTGACCGACGTCGTGTGTCCGATGTACGCGACCGTCGAGCAGATCACGAGCTGGGCAGAATGGGCTGAGCGAACCGGTGAAGACGACAGGCCCCTCATCATGTGTGAGTACAGCCATGCGATGGGCAACTCCAACGGCGGGCTTTCCGACTACTGGGATGCCTTCCG
>CAXMRH010000279.1:0-3219 GCA_964196045.1 uncultured Chthoniobacterales bacterium
CGTCGGCAGAGATTCCGAGTGCCGCGGCCTCGTCCTCGGTGAGCGGACGACCTGCATCGTCACACGCCTGCGCCACCCATGATCGAACATCGGTGTCGATGATCGTCCAGGTCGTCGGCGACTCGGGTGTTGCCGCGGCCCGTAGCGCTATTCGTGCACCGTTCGCAGCAACCGCGGAGGCTGATCGCGGTGCGTACACGTCGGAGAGCCAGCGAGGCTGCACAGCAGCACCCCGTATCGAGAAAATCGGACTTCCGTCGGCGACCCACCACATCGTCACCGTGCCGTCTTTCTCTACCGTGACGAGTACCGAGCCATCATGGCTGAGCGTGAGTGCTCGATCGATGCCCTGCACGTCGACCGAACCGAAACTGTGCGTCCTCGCGCCCGAAGAAAGATCGATGACGTCCAAGAGGCCGTCGAACGTGGCTCCGATCGCAAGCGATCCGTCGCCGCTGATCGCAGACCGCACGAAGGGCTGACCAGACAGGGCATGAAGATGGATCAGTGATCTGGTGGTCGTGTCCCAGACTCCGGTCGCCCCTTCGGCGGTTGTTGGATACGCGACGAGAATCCCATCGGTCGGGGTATCGATCCATTGATACGGTTCGCCTGACGCAAGCACGCCACGAGTGCTGCCATCGTCGAACACCAGCTCCTCATAGGTTGGGTCGGTGCTGTACACACCAGATCCAGTCAGCGCGAACACGGTCTGTCGCGCGACCGCGAACCGGGCTGCATACAACGGCTCCGTGGTCGCGAGAGGTTCCCAGTCGCTGTCGAGAACGTGGGCCACGCGGTCGGCAAACCCGCCTCCGCCTCCGTTCACCCACATGGTCGTTGTTCCGTCCTGGTTGAAGTGCACGAAGTCATGGGGGGTCTCTGGTGCCCACACGGACTGGACGATCTCACCTTCTCCGATGGCCCACAGCCTGTTCAGGTTTTGGTTTTCGGCCAGACCGTAGCTTCGTCGCTGAGCGGCGAGCAATCGATCGAAGTCGAGCGGATCGAACCGCACCAGATCGAACGCTCCCTGGGCAGAAGCCACCGTGAGGGCGTCCACTCCACCAAGCACCTCAAGGAGCGCTCGCAGTCGCGAAGAGGATGGCTCGGCAATAAACAACTCGGCCATCACCAGAGGCGCGGGAACATCCCCGAGCGCATCAGGGTCGATCGCGCCCTCAGGCGATCTGTCTCCCGAATCGAGCAAGCGCAGAACCAGAACGAGCGCCGCAGCCGACAGCACGAGAAGAAGAATTACTCCAAGCCCTCTCGCACGGTCGTGTTCCATACGTGAACCGTAGGCTGATCAGATGACTGAAGCCGTTGCACCCTCAGAAGGGCTGGGTGTCATCCACCTCTTCTGTAAACCCTCCTCCGCATTCGATGCCGTCGCGGCTACGTCCAGCATCGCGTCAGCGAAGGCCGACGGCGTACAGGTGGTAACGGTCTCAATGCTCGGCCACAAGGCTGACGTCGCCATCATGGCGCTGCACCCGGACTGGTGGACCTTGCGCCGCTTGCAGTCGACCATGACTGCCGCCGGCCTCGAGATCGTCGATTCATTCGTCTCACTGACCGAGATCAGCGAGTATGCGGCCGGGGTGCCCGAGGAGATGCGAAACATGCGCCTGTATCCCGAACTCGGAGACGTCCACGAAGACAAACCAGCGTGGTGTTTCTATCCGATGGGCAAGAAGCGGGAAGGCCATGCCAACTGGTTCACGCTGCCGTTCGAGGAACGCAAAGAGCTCATGTACGAGCACGGCGCGTCAGGCCGGAAGTTCAAGGGTCGCATTCTGCAGGTCATCACGGGTTCAACCGGCATCGACGACTGGGAGTGGGGCGTCACGCTCTTCGGCCAACACCCCGATGATCTCAAAGAGGTCGTCTATACCATGCGTTTCGATGAAGCGTCGTCGGTCTACGCAGAGTTCGGCGCGTTCTACAGCGGCATCGTTGCCGATCCTGAGACCGTCTTCGGCGCTCTGTAGTCAACGCGGGATACCCGGTGCGCGGGTCAATTCGTTCGTTCCTCCCCTCACTTGGCAGCTTCGATGACGTCTCCAACGAGGAGGCGATCACGTTGCTCGACATGGAGTTCACCGACCCCGCCGAGTCCATTCGCACCTCAGCGAAATACTTGATCGACAACGAGTAGGAGGTCCTTCGCCGCCGCGGCGTTGACCCGCTGCAGTACTCTGCGCGTATGGCCGATGACCTGCTGGATCGACTGACCGAGGAAAACATCGAACTCCTCCAGGCGATGATTCGAAACCGGTGCGTCAACGACGGCACCCCTGAGTCCGGCTTCGAAGACCGCAATGCTCACTTGCTGCGGGACGAGCTCGAAGCGACGGGCGTGGAGATGGAGATGCTCGAGGTGCTGCCGGGTCGCGGCTCTCTGGTGGCACGCCATCCCGGTACGGATCCGAGCGCCCCGGCGCTCATGCTGATGGGACATATCGACGTCGTGCCGGTCAGCCCGGACGGGTGGAAGAACGATCCCTTCGGTGGAGAGCGCATCGGGAACGAGATCTGGGGTCGCGGGGCGGTCGACATGTTGAATGTCACCTCGTCGATGGCCGTCGCGTTCCGCCACCTGGTCACGTCGGGTAAGCGGTTCCCAGGCGACATCGTGTATTTCGCGGTCGCGGACGAGGAGGCGGGAGGTAAGTACGGCGCCGAGCCGCTGATCGAACGCGAATGGGACGCGCTCCGGTGCGACTATGTCCTCACCGAATACGGCGGCTCTCCCTTGATCACCGCGGACGAGACCATTGTGTTGTTGACGACCGCGGAGAAGGGTCTAGGTGCCCGTCGCCTACATGTGCACGGCTCCCCCGGGCACGGGTCGATGCCGTTTGGTACCGATAACGCGATCAACAAGGCAGCGGCGATCGTGCAACGGATCGAGGCCTACAACCCTGGCGCACATATCGACGAGCTGTTTCGGAGCCGCGTGAAGGCACACAACTTCCCCGCGGACCTCGAGGCCCGACTGCTCGACCCCGGCCAGATCAACGACGCGCTCCACGAGCTCGAACCAGGCCTTGCCAGAAACCTCCACAGCTGCTGCCACACCAGCTTTTCGAACAATGTGATCCATGGGGGGACGAAGACGAACACGATCCCCGACGAAGTCGTTCTCGAGGTGGACGTCCGAATTCTTCCCGGTGAGTCCACCGAGGACGTCGACAAACACTTGCTGGATGCGGT
>CAXMRH010000280.1:0-10341 GCA_964196045.1 uncultured Chthoniobacterales bacterium
CTCGAAGAAACACTCTCGGAGTCGACCGTTTACGAGGATCGAGATCGGCGACCCTGCGACTTGGGGTTCCTCCGAACGGCTTACCGGTCCGATGACGGAAAACTTGCGTGGCGGTGTCCGTCCGAACCGGTCGTCGAATTCGTCCGCAAGGGCGGATCAGAGAACGAAACCGTTGGCCGGAAGTGCCTTTGCAACTCTCTCATGGCGAACGTAGGGCTCGGCCAAATACATAGCGACGGAACTCCAGAGCCTATGTTGGTCACCTCCGGCGACGAGGTCGTTCACGTCGCACAATTCCTTGCGCCGGGAGCTGACTCATATAGCGCAGCGGATGTCATCGGCTACCTGCTTCCCGACGACTGAGAGTGCGGAGGGCGCCTGCCGAGCCGCGACGTCGTCTACCCCATACCCTCGATCATGATCATGTGATGGACGACGACCTCCGCTCCTCCGTTCCGCCCCTGTGGCCTGCCCCGTTGGCTCGATGGTTGTGGCAGCTGGCCAAGGACGTGATTCAGGAGTATCGCAAGGACGGTATTGGCGATGTGGCCGCTTCGATCACATTCTGGACGATCCTGTCGATACCGGCCGCGGTACTGGCGCTCGTCAGTGCACTCAGCTCGCTCGAGTCCATCGTCGGCGAGTCCGTCGCGAACGACGTCGAGACCGAGCTGGAACAGTTCATCACTGACACCTTCGCCGACTCAGAGACGGTCAACGAGACGGTTGCCGAACTGTTCAACTCGTCCAGCGCTGGGGTCGCGACCGTCGCGACGATGGCGGCCTTGTTCACTTTGTCACGAGCCTTTGCTGGGCTTATCCGAGCACTCGATATTGCCTATGACGTGGAGGATGGACGTCCCTGGTGGTTGGTGCGGCTTGTAGCGATCGGCTTGGGCGTCGGAACGGTGCTGGTTGTTGCTGCGGGAGCCACGCTGCTCGCGACACTGCCTTCGTTGCCCTTTGACAGCGCCCTCCGGCTGCTGACAGCGCCTGGCGTGCTGATCGCACTCATCGTGTGGGCGGCGACCGTATTTCACATTGGGCCCAATCATCGGACTCCTTGGCGCTATGACGTTCCGGGTGCGGTCGTCACCACGATCGGTTGGGTGATCGCGTCGCAAGGGTTCGCATTTTATGTACGTGCGTCGGGGCAGGGCAACCAAGTGCAGACGGGTGTCGGTGCGATCCTTCTGGCACTGAGTCTGATGTACGTGTTGAGCATCGTCCTTCTTGTCGGAGCGGAGCTCAACGACGTACTCGCCCGCCGAGCCGGCGTCGTCCGTCAGCCTCCATCGGTGACGGACCGGGCACGATCCTTACGCGACCAGCTGGACTCCCGCCGGACCAAAGCTGATCGGACAAGAGCCGCTACCGACGAATGACGAACTCCACGTTCAGCTCGCAGCCACGTCAGCCGCCTATGAGTTGACGGCGACGCTGACGTGCCTACGCTGAGGTCGTGGCTCAGAATGTTCGACTATTTGGTGCGCCAGCGGCCGAGCCCATCGTTCTCATTGCCGGGTTCGCCGATCACAGCGGCATGTTCGAACTCCTCGGATCGACTGAACTCGGGCGTAGGTTCGCCTTGCACGCCGTCGACCTCCCTGGCATGGGCGAATCCTCGCCTCTCGGCGAGCCGCTGACACTGGACCGCTCTGCCGCACTTGTCGCGGATGTGGTGCACCAGACTTCCGCTCGAACGATCGTTGGACACTCGGTAGGTTCCATCGTCGCTTCCCTTGCGGCCTACACGCCCGGCTCATCGATCGACACGGTGATCTCGATCGAGGGCAATCTCACGCCCGCCGACGCATACTTCTCGGGCTCAGCGGCCCAGTACGAGTCTCCGGACGGTTTCCGTACAGCGTTCCTCGCCCGCCTGGCTGAAATGGCGGTCGATAACGACGTGGTCCGTGGGTACCGAGATCGGATCGCCATCGCTGATCCGATCTCCATCTGGGAGATGGGCGGCGACACCCACCACTTCTCACGCGAGCAATCACCTGGTGAGGTCCTTGCTCGGTCTGCAGAGCACGTTCACTACCTGTACAACCCCGACAACACCCCAGACGACTCAATCCAGTGGCTCCGAGAACACGAAATCGCGGCCACGATCCTCGAGGGCACCTCCCACTGGCCAACGGTGGATCAACCGGACCTCGTCGCCAACACGATCCTCGGCTGCCTCGGAATCGTGGACTGAACAGGGGCTCAACCGCTCGAAGCCATCCAGAGTTCGTTCACAGCGGCTAGGGCCGCGTCACGCTTCACCCAACTCGCTGACGATGTCGGCAATCAGCTCGGCAGCAACCCGGCTCGGTTCGCCAGGCGAGGAGCGCGCGATCTGGCACGGCACCGGCAGATCCAAAAGCTGACTGGCGCGTGGCCAGGGGATCAGCTCACCGTCCACTGAACCAGCCGCTAACACAGCCACCCCGAGCCCGGCTTCTGTGGCCCCGATCACGCTCGCCGCGCTCGGTCCGGAGAAGGAGATGGTGAACGGGATGCCCGCGTCGCTCAACGCCCGCTCAGCGAGGGGCCGGTAGAAACCACGGTCGCCGAACGTGATCAATGGCACCGTCCCGGTCTCATACGTCCAATCGGGCGCACAGACCCAAACGAGAGGATCTCGCCACAGAATGGTGTCGGTGCTGCGGCACTGGTCGGGAAGCACCTGCAGTACCGCCACGTCGAGGTCGCCGCTGTCCAGCATCGCGTCGAGCCGTCTCGACCCATCGACGACGAATTCGATCATTGCCCCAGGGTGTATCCGGTTGAACCGGGCCAGTACATCACACATCCGCGCAGCGCTGATCTCCTCGGTCGTGCCTAGCTTCACGGTTCCGGTCAGCTCGGAGCTCTCCAATCGGGAGACGGCCTCATCATGTGTTGCGACGATCGTGCGGGCGTAGTCGAGTAGCTCTCGGCCGTCGCGCGAGGGGCGCAGCGTGCGGCCCTCACGGATGAGTAAATCACGGCCTACTTTCTCCTCCAGTCGCTTGATCTTCCAGCTCACCGCCGACTGGCTGATGTCGAGAGCCTCCGCCGCTCGGGTCATTCCCCCGAGGTCGAGGACGGTCGCGAATGTTCGGAGCGATTCCACGTCGAGCTGCATGGAGCAACCATGACAGATTTAGGTACAAAGTACAATGACCACGTAGTTGTGTCATGGCAGCTTATTGTCGACAATGAACATATGCAGAACCTCCAGAACCTCCAGAACACCCAGGCGGCACTGCGTGCCGCTTTCGGTCCCGGCTTCCAGGCCGGTGGCCCCTCTAACGAAACACTGCGTGTGGTCGCCAAACAGCAAAAGCGTTGATCCACGACGTTTACGAAATCTGAGTGACCAGCCGTCTGATCGCCTCTGCGATGACCTCGGGCCGGTCCTCTTTAAGGAAGTGGCTGGCGTCGCCGAGGCGCGTGGTTGTGCAGTGCGTGACACAAGCCCACGCGAGGCGACTCAGAGACGTACTTTGCCGCTGACACTTGGTCGGCGAGATTCTGGAAGTGCCCGTGCACGTGAGATTCGAAGGCCTTCTTCACCGGGCCGACTGCCAATCCCGCGGTCCACAACCCGCCACGAAGCCGGAAGCTCCCGGTGTGCGTGAGGAGGGTGCCTGAGGGTGTTGCTTCGAACTCGAATCGTTCGTTGCACTCGTAGAACGGCCCAGCGAGATGTTCAAAGGTAATGGCATCGTCTTCGTAGCGCACGACCTCCACGGTCTTGAACCTGAACGGTCCTTCAGCACCGGCGAAACGTCGGACGAGCCGGTCAGGCTCGATCGCCAAGATGTCGCCTGAACTGTCGGCGAACCGTTCACGAAACACCTCCATCAGCTCGTCGGGGGGAAGGGCGACCTCAACACTGTCACGCGCCAATTCGACTCTTGGGCGAACTGTAAGACCCGTCATGGTGGCGATCGCGGTGAGTCCAACGTGAAGGATGCGCATGACCACCCAAACCCACTAATGCAACTGGATAGTCCACCAAGTCGGTTCCATAGGGTTGAGGAGTCACCGGCGATCAGCGAGCCTGGTCATCCGATAGACATACGCAGATGACCGAGGACGAGATGTGGGATGCCTTCGCCGAGGCGATTGTGCGGATCGACTTGACGACCGGCCCTGCGGTCCTCGCGCCAGAAGCCTTCGTAGGGGTTGGACGGTTCCCGTTCGATGCACCCGTGCACATCATCACCGCCTACAACCCAGCCGGCGTCGAAATCGATGCAGGTTCCAACGGGCGGCATCATCTGGCTCTCGGCCACGCTCTCGCCGCACACGAAGTGCTGCCCACAGTCGGCAGCGCACGCGATGGCTCGATGGCCGAACCTGGTTACGCCGTCTTGGGACTGTCCCTCGATGAGGCCACTGAGCTCGGACGCCAGTTCGGCCAGCGTGCCATCTATCGATGGGCGGCGGATGCGCTCACGATCGTGGGCGTAGGCGACGCTACCGAGCGACGCCTCGGCTGGGCGCTCTCCGAGGACGTCTGAGCTGCATCTCTCGCGACCTCGCCGGAGATTCAGACCGCCGCGAGCGAGCTGGCCATCGCTGTGACATGGCGAAGGTCGGAGCCACAGCAGCCGCCGAACACGTTCAACCACGGCAGGGCTTCGGTCAGCTCGCGGTAGCTGTCCGCGAGTTCGATCGGGTTGCCGTCGTCCAACACCTCGCACTGGTCGAGCTCGGCGTGACTCATCCGAGATGCATTGCAACGGATCCCGCGAATCCTTCTAGCCCAGTCGACGTCGGACAGTTGCTGAGCGAAATGGTCCGGGTGAGCGCAGTTGACCATGAAGTATGCAGCCGCGCCGTCTGTCACCTTGTCCACGGAGATGATGGCCTCGCCAAGTGGTTGGCCCGTGGGCAAGCGGCCGTCGGTCTCCACTGTGAATGACACCACGACCGGCAATCCGAGTTTCTGGGCGGCGCGGACCACGCCGATCGCCTCGTCGGACTGGGTGAACGTCAGCGCCGTCACCATGTCCACATCGGTCTCGGCGAGCCACCCCAACTGCTCGCTGTGGTAACGCTCAGCCTCGGCGGCAGCGATATCTTCCTCGGGAGCGTACGCGTCCCCGCGTGGCCCGATCAGGCCATTGATGACGATCGGACCGGAGTTCGTGGAGAACTGGTCCCGAAGGTTGGAGGCGAACTGAGCGGCTTGTCTGTTCGCTTCCCGGAGCTCAGCGTTACTTTGACCGAGCGCCTCCGCGAAATGTGGCTGCGCCCGCCACGTTTGGATGTCGAGAACGAAACCGGCTCTGGTGTCTCGCGCCAGGGCGAGGAAACCTTCCATGTATCGCGTGAGCGCTGCACGGCTGGCCTCGTCGGCGAGAAGCAGGTGGGCAGCGAACTCCGGGATGTCGATGCCGTGGTTGAAGATCAGGTCCGTCTCCAGGCCTGCGTCGTTCAGAAAGATACCCCCGTCGAGCTGGGGAAGGTGGTTTCGATAACGCGTCATGTGAATCTGCTCCATATCTCGTTCGGGCACCGATTGGCGACCAAAGGTTGGTTGTGAACCTCGGTATTCATTGTCGTTCCGAGGTGGGGAAAGGTCCTGAAGGCTTCTCGACGCTGTTCCTACTAAGTTCCTACGAATGGGTAATCCTGATCCGATTGTCGATGGTTGGCAGCTCGACATAGCCGCGCACCAGATCACCCGAGGTGATGAAAGCCGGCGACTCGAACCCAAAGCAATACAAGTGCTGACCCTGCTTGCAGCACGGCCAGGAGTTGTCGTGTCTCGGGCCCAACTCCTGGACAGCGTGTGGGGCGGAGCGTTCGTCGGCGACGATGCGGTATCTGCGACCATCATCAAACTCCGCCGCGCCTTTGACGACGACGCTCGCTCGCCTCGAGTAATCGAGACCGTTCACAAGTCCGGGTACCGCCTCATCGCTCCGGTCATCGCCGACGGAGCCGCGGAGGAGCAGGTGGGCGAAGGGGCCGAAGCCGGAGATGCGGTGTCGACCCTCAAGGTCGCGACGCTGCTGCGATGTGCCTTCCGCATTGACAGGCCGGATTCACTGTCCATCGGGCCGGAAGAGTGGCAGCGCTCGACCGACACGGTCTGCGATCTCCTCGATGAGGTCATTCGCCGTAACGGCGGAGAGTCGATCCGGGAGAGTGGTGCGATTCTTGGTGTGTTCGGCGCGCCGGTTGCCCAAGAGCACCACGCGATGAGAGCAGTACAGGCCGCCATCGAGATCCGTGAACGTGCAATGGTGGAGGTTGCAACCGCTCTCGATGGGCTTGCCTGCAGCTGGCAGCTTGCGCTCGCAAGTGGCGAGATCTTGTCGGGCTCGATCGATTCCCGTGGCGGCCGGACTATGCACGGGGCTCCGTTACAACGCGTGGTCTCGCTCGGCTCCGCGGCATTGCAGGGCGAAATCCTCCTTTCTGGGAGCACGCGGGAGCTCGCCCTCGGCTTGCTCGGCGTTCATGCCTGCGAACCGCGACAGCACGCCGCTGGTGTCACCGACTTCCACCAACTCGATGGCCAAGCGCGCTGGAGTAGTTCCTGGGAAGCGCGAGCCGAGCGCGGCCTCACCCCATTATTCGGGCGCGAGTCCGAGATGGCTCGCCTCGACGATCTTCTGGCCAACGCAACCAGCGGCCAGGGCAGGGTTATCGCTATCAGCGGTGAGCCTGGAGCGGGCAAGTCGCGGCTGGTTCACGAGAGCCTGGTCGTCGCTGCCGCACGCGGATATGAAACCTTCGTCGCTGCAGCTTCGCCGCTCGAGGCTCGGACCCCCTTCTTCCCGTTGCGAAAGGTCCTCGCCGACCGCCTTGATCTGACGCCTGGCGCGCTTGCGGATGAAGCGACGCTTCACTCACACCTCGAACAAAACGACGTGGTCCGGCCCCTGGACGTCACTGCGCTTCTCGCTGTGCTCCGTCCGGATCGCATGGACGGCGACTGGATGGCTATCGACCCTGACCTCCGAAAGTCTCGGTCGATCAAGGTGCTGATGGACGTCCTCATCGACGAGGAGCGGCCCACGCTTATGGTCTTTGAGGATCTTCACTGGGCGGACGAGGCGACACTGTTACTCGTGGACGCGATCGCGACGCAGATCGCTCGACGACCTTGTATCTCCATGGTCACGTACCGGCCAGACTTCATCGATCCCTGGGCGACGAAGAGCTACTACACAAACCTCCGCATCGATGCGCTCAGTTCATCGGACTCGGGTGTGATGATCGATTATCTCGTCGGAGAGGATCCCACTCTCGGACGTTGGAAAGCCGAGGTCATCGATCGAGCGGGTGGAACACCGCTCTTCATCGAAGAGGTTGTTCGGTCAGCTCGCACGGTAGGAACACTGGCCGGCGAGGTCGGTGAATTGAGCCTCGCTGATCCCTCGTCGCAGAGTCCCGTCCCGGCATCGGTGCACACGCTCGTGGCAGACCGAATCGGCCGTCTGTCGACCGGTGCCCGCGAGATCCTGTCGCTCGCTGCCGTCATCGGTCGTGATGTCCCAGCCTCGCTACTGGACTCGCTCACGTCGGACACCCTGCCGGCGCGGGCTGAGGAGATTGATGAGCTTCAAGCGGCCGAGCTGCTGTTCGGATCGAAGTATCAGCGCGAACCTGGGTACGTGTTCAAGCACGCTCTTACGCAGGAGGTCGCGTACAACGAGATCCCGCAAGGTGTGCGCCGCGAGCATCATCGCCAGGTCGCCGATCTCTTGGAGACCAGCACCGCGGGAGGGACCCGTGTGTCACCAGAGCTACTAGCGAGACACCACACAGGCGCCGAGAACTATGAAAAGGCGACCGAGTCGTGGATCCGAGCTGCCGAAGCCGCCACGAGTGCAGCGGCATTTGCCGATGCCCTCGATCATCTTGGCCAGGCCCGCTCATCCCTGACCCATATTCCCACAGGTGATCGACAGCGCTTGGAGCTCTCGATTGAGCTCTGTGCTGGAGGTGCCCTTGTCCAGCACATCGGACCCGCCGAGCAGGCGGTGGAAGACGCGTATCAGCGGGCACGCACGCTGGCGAGTTCGTCCGGAACTGCGCAGCAGAAGTATGAGGCAGCGTGGGGGCTTTGGTTTGTGCATTTGATGCGGGGCCAGATCAACGCAGCGCGACAGCTCGGTGACGAACTCTTCGAGTTGGCAGCCAAGCTCGACGATGAAGCTCTCAAGCTCGAAGCTCACCATGTCCAATGGTCAACGCTGTCGCTGGCCGGTGACCCAACGGCGGTTCGCCGTCATGCCGAGATCGGTATCGAGCTCTATCGGAGTGAGGAGCACCATTGGCTGACGTTCCCCTATGGCGGCCATGATCCAGGGGTTTGCGCACGCAATCTGGATGCGATGGCGCTTTGGCTGCTGGGCGAGCCCGATATGGCGCGAGAGCGGTCCACTTCAGCGTTGTCGCTCGCCGAAGAACTCGGCCACGGATACACGCGACTCGAAAGCTTCAACGCCGCGCTCAACATTGCCCTTCTCGACGGTGACTCACAGGCGCTCCACAGTCATGCCTCGGTCTTGCAAGCTCTGGTCGACGACGGGACGCTGCCAGAGGTAGCGGCGTCCTACGCCAACGGCTTTCGTGCAAATGCACTGGTTCTGGACGGAGACCTCGAGGCCGGACTCGTAGTCATGCGCACTGACGCCCCGGTCTGGCAGGAGTTCTGGGGTGCATGGTGCTTTCCGCTTGACTCCGCGCTGGGAACCACACTTGCCATGGCTGGGCAGACGGCTGAGGCAATCGACCACGTGGAAGCACGGCTCGACCTCGCCAATGAATCGGGTGCGCACTGGTGGGACCCCGAGTTCTTTCGCGTGCTCGGCCAGCTCATCTGGGCGCATGACTCCGGCGATGTCAGCCGTGCAGAAGAGAACCTTCAGCGAGCGCTCGTGGAGGCACGGCAACAGGGGAGTCGCTTTTTCGAACTCCGGGCGGCGACAAGTCTCGCCCGGCTCCACCGCGACATGGCCTGAACTGCCCTGCCGCAGTGGGTCGGTCAGGTCGCGATTCCGTTGATGAAGACATCAGGGTTCGATTGGCACCATCGTTGTTTGTAGTCATCACGTTCCCAATCGCCGGCCGCTGGACTAGATAGGAGTGAGCCCCGCAGGAGGATCGGGCGTTGTGCCCGAGCATGAACACGCCGTCCCCGAGATCGTGCGGATGCACGGGTGCGGAAGGGTGACCCTAGCGACGGGTAACGCACGACGGTCGTGTCGCACTAGGTTCCAGGAGATGTCGGGGTCAACGCATGTTGTGGTTCTTGGCGCAATGGGCGTCGGGAAGACCACGACCGGCGCAGCTCTGGCCGCCGATCTCGAGTGGAGTTATGTCGACTCTGATGTCGACCTCGAGCGGCTGACCGGCGGCTCGGGCGCAGACTTCGCAACAGAATACGGAGTGCCTGCACTTCACGAACTCGAGGCAGCGGTTCTGCTCGGTGCACTGAGCTCAGCGGAACCTTCAGTCATCACTGCGGCGGCGTCCATTGTGGAAAACCGTCTCGTTCGGGAGCTCCTGCCCCGCCGGGCAGTGGTGGTGCGGTTGGTCCTCTCACCGTCGGCGACCCTCGAGCGCCAGGCGCAGGGCACCCATCGCCGACCGATGTCGGAAGAGGAACTGGTCCGTCTGGCCGAACGACGCGAGCCGTTCTTCTCGATGCTCGAGGACGTGCGCCTCGATGCCGGCCTGGGCACGGATGAACTTGTCACCGCGATCGTCGAGCACATCCGAACGTAAGGCTGGTGTCTCTAGGAGGGCAAGCGTCCGAAGATCATGATGTGTCTTCTTTCTGACTGAGGCGTTCAGGCCTGGAGGAGCCAATCGATGCGGCTCCAGGACGTTGCGTATTGGATGACGATCAGGACGGCGACGCTGATAGCGATGGCTGGTCGTTGGGCAATGGCGAATGCGGCTGCGCCGCCTCCGAGGATGGCCAGCTCGATAGCGAGTCGGATCCACCCGCTGACTTCGACGGGTGCTTCGCCTGATCGGCTGGGGTCGTCGAGGACATTGAAGATGCCCCAGATGGTCGCTGCGATGATCGGGACGGCGATGACGGCGACCCAGCGGAGGTTGCCCGGGCTGAGTTTCCAGGCGGCCATCGCGAGCCCGGTAAAAACGGCGATTTCGAGGCCGAATCGTAGGGCCAGGTTCCAGCCGGCCATGTCTGGCGGAGTCATGGCGTGTTCCCCGCTTGTGCTTCGGCTCGGGTCTTGAGCGCTTCGTTCATCGCTTGGAAGTTTTGGAGGGTTCCGTTGTCGAGTGATTTGCGCATGAACCGGACGAGGACGCCGTTGAAGTGTTCGCTGTGAAGAACTCGGGTACCGGTCTCGGTCGCTTCGAGTT
>CAXMRH010000281.1:0-7285 GCA_964196045.1 uncultured Chthoniobacterales bacterium
TCGACGATCTCGGACTTTCGAGCGCGAGACGGAGGCTTTGAGCCCAAAGCCGTTGCGATGGTGACCAGTTCGTCGCGATCCTTACGCTCGAGCGTCGATCGGCGAAGTTCCGTGGATTCCACGAGTACCTCTTCGGTGATAGGGAACGGACCTTGCTCACGTTCCGGTGTGTGCTCGCGTCGACCGATCCGAATGGTGGCCACACCCTGCGCAATGCAGGCTCACAAGCATGCACATAATAGCCCGATCCAACGAGGAGCACACCAGTATCGCTAATCCCGATATGAGGCCAGGCTTCAATAAGGGATCAGCTGTGTCGGTGAGTCTCGACAAATTCTTGGACGGCTTCTCGCGAATTCGCCAAAACCGTGAACTGTTCTTCGCGCTCGAATAGGTCGCTCAGGTGCGAGGGTAGAGCCGGCCGGGTACCGGTCGCCTGCTCGACCGCATCGGGAAATTTGGCTGGATGCGCAGTCGCCATCACCATTCGTTGCATCGAATCCGGGCGTCGACGAGCAGCTCCGACGCCTACTGCCGTATGTGGATCGAGCACCATGCCTGTCTCCTCGAAGACCTGACGCATGACCGCGATCGTCTCGGGGTCGGTGAGGCTCTCTCCGTGCCAGGACTCCTGCAAGCGCGGAATCAACTCTGTCGGGAGCGACACATGGCCTTCACTGCGGAAGCGTCGCATCAGCTTGTCGAGCGCTTCTCCGTCGTTTCCGAGCAGTTCGAACAACAAACGTTCGAGGTTGCTGCTCACCTGGATGTCCATGCTCGGCGATAGCGAGGGTTCCACATCGCCGATCGTCATCGAGCCGGTCTGAAGGAGCTGTGTCAGGATGGCGTTTCGATTGCTCGCAACAACGAATTCCCCGATCGGCACACCCATACGTTTCGCGACGCGTCCGGCGAACACATTTCCGAAATTACCTGTCGGCACCGTGACCGAGACCGGGCGTTCACTCGCCTTGGCCGCTGCCCAGTGGTAGTAGACGACCTGCGCCATAACTCGAGCCCAGTTGATCGAGTTGACCGCAGCGAGTCTCACACGTTGGCGAAACTCGACATCGGCGAACATCGATTTCACGAGGTCCTGGCAATCGTCGAAGGTCCCTTCGATGGCCACATTGAAGACGTTGGCAGCCGAGACGGTCGTCATCTGTCGCCGCTGTACCTCCGACGTGCGTCCGTTGGGGTGCAAGATGATGATGTCGACGTTCTCTCTGTCACGGAACGCTTCGATGGCAGAGGAGCCTGTATCGCCCGAAGTCGCTCCAACGACCGTGACCCGACTGCCGCGTTTGCCTAGCTCGTGGTCGAACAACCTGCCCAGGAGCTGCATCGCGACATCTTTGAACGCAAGGGTCGGTCCGTGAAACAGCTCAACGAGTTCGATGCCATCGGCCATGGGCACGATCGGAATCACGTCGTCGGCGGTGAAGGTTTCGTACGCGTCGGTGCAGATCGCCTCGAACACGTCGCGTGCGATCGAGCCATCCACGAAGGGCCACATCACCTCAGCCGCAAACTCCGCGTATGGCAGGCCAGCACTTGCGGTGTGTCCTGAGGGCCACGAGCGCGGAACGTAAAGCCCACCATCTGGGGCCAGGCCGGTCAGCAAGACATCGGCGAAACCCAATTCAGGCGCCGAGCCGCGCGTGCTCCAGTACTTCATCACACTCAATCGCCGATGACGCGCAGGACCTGGCCGATGTTCTTGACCGAGTCGAGTTCGGCCATGTCGGCGAGTGTCGCTCTCACGTCCGCTTCGACTGCGCTGTGCGTAATGAACACGAGCCGAGCCTCATCGCCGAGACCCTCTTGTTCCATCGATCTAATCGAGACCCCTCGGTTTCCAAACGAGCCCGCGATCGACGCGAGCACTCCGGGTTCATCCCGTGCATCGACACTGATGTAGAAGGCCGAGGTGATGTGGTCGATGGAACGAATTGTTGCATCTGGCAATGGGCCAACGCCACGACTACAGCCGGTCGTGAGGTTCTTGGCGACATCGATCGCGTCGCCCACCATCATCGCCGCGGTCGGATGTCCACCGGCACCACGTCCGTAAAACATCACCTGATCGATGCCAGTTCCTTCGACATACACCGCATTGAAGCTGTCTCTCACCGCGGCCAATGGATGTGTCTTGAGGATCATCGTCGGATGGACACGAGCACCGATCGAACCGTCCTCGTTTCGCTGCACGATCGCTAACAACTTGATGAGGTAGCCGAGATGATCGGCATTCGAAATGTCGTCTGCCGTGATCTTCGAGATGCCCTCGACGTAGACGTCCCCAGCGCGAACGGCTTGGCCAAAGGACAGGGTGGCAATGATCGCCGCCTTTGAGCCGGCGTCAAACCCATCGACGTCGGCGGTGGGGTCAGCTTCGGCGAATCCAAGTCGCTGCGCCTCACCGAGGGCGTCGGCATAACCCGCACCATGATCAGTCATCTGGGAAAGGATGTAATTCGTCGTACCGTTGACAATTCCCATAACGCGGGTGATGTTCTCGCCGATGAGCGACTCGCGTAGCGCCCGGATGAACGGTAGGCCAGCAGCGACCGAGGCTTCGAGCGCGAGATCGACGCCCGCGTCGTTCGCTGCTTCGTGGAGCTCGGGGCCGCGGAGTGCAAGAAGCTCTTTGTTGGCGGTGACGACAGGCTTACCGGCCGCGAAAGCGGACAGCATGAGCTCCAGCGTGTGATCGACGCCACCCATCGTCTCGATGATCACGTCGATCGTCGGGTCGGCAACCACTCCGGCGGTGTCGGCAGTCAAGAGACCGGGATCAACCCCGGGACGAGACTTCGTTAGGTCACGCACAGCCACGGCAGCTATCTCGAGCACGAGGCCGGTCCGCCTTGCGATCTCCTCGGACTGCTCGGTGATGAGCTGGCAGAACGATGAGCCGACCGTGCCACCACCGAGGACGCCGAGCCGGATCGTTCGTAGTTCGGTCATGGGACTGCACGCTACCGTCCCGCATCGCACCACAGGACTGATGGTCGGCGGCCGCAGAAATTGACCGATCAAGCATGTTTCAGTATCTTTCATTATATGCCCATCCCTTCCAATGGATTGCAGTTGTCGGAGCTTCTTGGCTCGGGGTGTCATGGGATGGTCTTCCTCGGCCAACACTCCGACGGCATACATACCCGCCGCGTCGCGGTGAAGGTTCCCAACAATCCGGCTGGGCTGCATCACGAGGGCTCCGCCCTCAGGCGCTTTCGAAATCCACACATCATTCAGCTCATCGATGGCCCACTAGACAGTGGCGCGCTCGTGCTCGAACACTGTGATCTCGGAACCCTCGCCGACCGGCTCGCGCATCGTTCATTGAACGCCAGCGAGCTCCGCTGTCTCCTCGATTCGATGATTCTCGCGTTGTCAGAGATACACGGAGCTGGCTGGATCCACGGTGATGTGAGTCCCGCAAACATCGGGCTGCGCACCGGCTCCGGCCCAGTGCTGCTCGACTTCGCGACTGCCAGACCCTCAGATGGCACCGCCATCGATGAGGGCAACGCCGAGTTCGCGGGTCCGCTCCGCCGGGCGGACCAGCGGCTCGACGTTCGCTCGCTCGCAGCGACCGCCCTGCACGCACTCGGCGAAAGCGATCGCTGGGACAACACACGAATACAGGGTCAGCTCGCATTGGTGATCGAACGATGTGACGGGAAGGACTCCGTCGACTTGGGTGACCTTGCCGCCGTTGTTTGCGGGGTGGAGGCCGCAATGCCGACTGGTGCCCCCAGGGGTTCGTCACCTACGGAGGTCGAAGCGCATCAGTCGACGCGCACGTTCGGCCCGCGTCCAGAAGTCACGACGTCCTCGGTCGAAGACTCGAACAGTTCGACGGCCATTCATCTCCTGCAACGACTGTGGATGCCAACCCTTGCTCTTCTCGTAGTCGCGTTCGTAACGAGCGAGCTGCTGCTCGGTCAGACATCGGATAGCGACTGGTTGGGACCCGCCGAGTTGACCGAAGAGCTGACAGCGTCGGAGAGTCTCAAGGAGGCCCGCGCGGCATGGGATGCCCAAGCCGGGGTGGTCACTCTCGCGACTCTGGATGGCTCGACTCGATTGGCCGTCGGGGAGGCAGGTGACGCCGCAGCGATCGCCGACTGGTCCTGCGACGGAGTCGAAACTCTCGGTGTGTACCGACCAAGAAGCGGTAGTTGGTTCGTTTTCGATTCGTGGCTGCCCGATAGCTCGTCAGGTGATCCCGATCAGCTTCAGACCGATGCGGAACTCTTCGTTCACGTGGATTCGCGTGGATGTGCTCGCCCGGTCGCACGCCGCGGCGCTCAGAGTTCGTTCAGCGACGCCATCGAGTGAGCAATGCGCTCATGCTTCCCGAGCGAGGAGATCATCGAGTGTCTCGCGCCGAACAACGAGTCGCGCGTCCCCGTCCTTTGCGAATACGACCGGCGGTCGTAGGACAGCGTTGTAGTTCGAACCCATGGCGTGACCATATGCGCCTGTCACAGGGGTGGCCAAGAGTTCTCCGACGGCAAGGTCACTTGGCACCTGACCCTCGCGAAGAAGTACGTCTCCCGACTCGCAGTGTTTCCCGACCACGCGCACACGGAGATTCCGTTCGGCGGTAGGGCGCTGTGGAAGGAAGGACTCGTATCCGCTTCCATACAAAACAGGTCGCGGGTTGTCCGACATCCCGCCATCGACGGCCACATACGTCCGGATACCCTCCAGCGGCTTGACCGTACCCACCGTGTACACCGTGATCGCGGCCGATGCAGCGATGGAACGTCCTGGCTCTGCCAGAACTCGCGCCGTCACACCAGCTGCGCTGAGAGCATCGTGCACGACATTTGCCCACTGCGTGATGGACGACGCTTCCTCCCCCGTCACGTAGGCCACACCGAGACCCCCACCGACCGAGACCTCGTCGAGGTTGTAGGGCTGGCCGACCGAAGCAATGACCTCGGCTGCCTTGGCGAACGAATCGACCCTGAACACCTGCGAGCCGATGTGGGCGTGAATGCCACGGACCTTGACCGATGTCGATTCCATCGCTCGCTCGATCGCCTGCTTGGCGAGACCGGTGGAGACTGTGAATCCGAATTTCGAATCGTCTCGACCAGTCGCAATGAACTCGTGGGTGTGAGCTTCGATTCCGGGAGTGATGCGGATCAGGACATCCGGCGCGGGAAACCCTTCCGCGTGAAGTGCATCGATCCGATCGAGCTCATCGAAGCTGTCGATGACGATTCGCCCGACACCGTTCTCGACGGCGAGTCGCAGTTCGTCCATCGATTTGTTGTTTCCGTGAAACACGAGGTTTTGGGAGGGAACGCCGGCAGCTCGGGCGATGTGGAACTCGCCGGCAGTCGAGACGTCGATGTCCATGCCTTCTTCATGGACGAGTCGTGCCATAGCTGTGCAGAGAAAGGCTTTGCTGGCGTAAGCCACACCCGGGCCGAACGCTTCGACAGCCTCGCGCGCCCGCGCCCGAAGATGTTCCTCGTCGTAGATGAACAATGGCGTTCCATACTCTGCAGCCAGTTCCGCCACGGAACACCCACCGATGAGCAATCCACCATCGTCAGCAATGGTGGCACTGTCAGGGAGAAGGGAGAACGAGATCGGCTGCGTACGTGAAGCACTAAGGGATGTGGGTTCGGAGGTCACGAGAAATCGCTCTCCGCATCGTCGCTCCACATCGAGTCAGGCGCGGAGACACCGAGACGATGCAACGTTGCGGACAGGCCGATTCGGGCAGCTTCGATCAGCCACAACCGAGCCTGAGTGAGCTCTGGCGAAACGTTGTCGCCGATCACGTAACAGTCTTTGTTCTGGTAGAAGCCGTGCACTGCAGACGCGAGGTCTCGAACCCAGCCGACGACTCGGTGAGGAGCCCGTTCGCGAGCGGCTATCTCGACGATCTCCGGGCCGCCGAAGAGCACGCGAAGAATCTCGATCTCGCGCTCGTGGGTGAGCAGTGAGAGGTCCGCATCCTCGAGCGGCACGCGTTCGATTCCCGCTTCGGCGACGCGTGCCTGCACGCTGCGAATCCGCGCGTGTGCGTACTGGGTAGCGAAGACAGGGTTGTCCTTTGCCTGGCTTACAGCCAGTGCGAGATCGAACGTCTGTTGTGAATCGATGGACTGCAGCAGGTAGGTGAACCGGGTGGCATCGGCGCCGACTTCTTCCACGACATCGCGCAGCTCGACGATGTCGCCGGAACGCTTCGACAGCTTCACTTCCTCGCCATCGCGCATCAGCTTCACCATCTGGGTGATCTGTACGTCGAGCATCTCGGGGTCCTTGCCGAGCGCCGCCATGGCGGCCTTCATTCGAGGAACGTACCCATGGTGATCGGCGCCCCATACATTCACCAGCTCGTCAGAACGACTGAACTTGTTGGCGTGATAGGCAATGTCGGGCGTGAGGTATGTGTAGTCGCCATCCGACTTCACAAGAACTCGGTCTTTGTCGTCGCCAAAATCGGTGCTGCGGAGCCAGGTAGCCCCTGATTCGTCGAACACCATGTCGCGCTCGCGAAGCGTCGTGAGAGCCGCCTCCATCGCACCGTTCTCGACGAGAGACTTCTCGCTGAACCAGACGTCGAAGGTGATGTCCAACGAGGCGAGCACCTCGGTCTGATCGGCGATCGCTCGCTCATATCCCCACTCGAGGGCGTCAGCTTCCTCTGGCATCTCCGCAGCCCAGTCGATGATGTACTGGCCCATGTACCCACCGTCGGGTGGCTCCTTGTCAACGGCTCGTGCGGCGAGTGAATCGGCGTACGTTTGCATCTGGACGCCACGATCATTGATGTAGGTCTCACGAATGACCTCATAACCATTCCACTCGAGCAGCGACGCAAGTGCGTCTCCGTAGACGGCACCTCGACCGTGACCGGCATGCAGCGGACCAGTCGGATTGGCGGAGACGAACTCCACGTTCACTCGAGCCCCTTTGCCCGAGTCGTTGCTCGCGAAGCCGTCCTCGCCTTGGTTGATCACGTGAACCAAGACATCGTGGAGCCAGGTCTCATCGAGGTGAAAGTTGATGAAGCCGGGACCTGCGACTTCGAGACGTTCGACGTGTGCTACTTCTTGTGCTTCGAGGCGCTCAACCAGGCGGCCTGCGAGTTCGCGCGGATTGGTGGCAGCCTGCTTCGAAGTAACCAGCGCGAGGTTCGATGACCAGTCGCCATGGTCTCTGTTCGCGGGTTGTTCCAAGCCGATCTCGGCCGGTGCCACAAGACCTTCGGCTTCGGCGGCGGATGCCAGCGCCATTCGCAGTTCTT
>CAXMRH010000282.1:0-21090 GCA_964196045.1 uncultured Chthoniobacterales bacterium
CGCCTCCGCGTATTTCGAGGGATCCCGTTCATCGATCAGGAAGCCGGTCACCTCGTGCTTCACAAGCGTTCGGAGGCCACCAACAGCGGCAGCGACAACGGGAATCCCGCATGCGGCAGCTTCCAGAGCCACGAGACCGAAAGACTCCGAGCGGCTGGGCATCACGAGAACATCGGCGGCTCGGTAGTAGGTCTACAGCGCGTAGTGCGGCTGCGGATCAACGAACAACACTCGATCCTCGAGGCCCAACCGAACAATCAGGGCTCGGATGCGCGACCCCTCTTCTTCGCCCTCCCGACCACTCGCACCACCCACGATCATGAGCGAGGCATCCGGGACCGAGAGTTGCGCAAGTGCCTCCACCGCAATGTCGACACCTTTGAGAGGCTGAATTCGCCCGACGAACAACACGAGGGGCCCGCCGTCGTACCCGATCGCATCGCGGGCTCCGATGGAAGAACCGGGGGAGAACAGGGCCCGGTCGACGCCGGGTGCGACGATCTCGATGCGATCCGGGTCGGCGCCATAGAGCTCGATCAGCTGGCGTCGCTCTTCGTCCGCGTTCGCGACGAGCACATCTGAACAGGCCACGACTTTTGCCTCAGCTTCAACTCGAGCCCGCGGTTCATGATCTCCCATCTCGGCCTTGACTCGGGCGAGCGTGTGAAACGTGGTGACAAGCGGAAGATCGAGGGGGTGCTTCAGGTGATGTCCGACGACGCCTGAGAGCCAGTAGTTCGCGTGCAGGACGTCCACGGGATGTTCCGTGAGCCAGACACGCATCCATTCAGTGAACTCGTCGACGACATCGGGCAGGTCTTCTTTGGCCATCACTACCGGACCGGCAGGCACGTGAATCACCCGAAACCCGGGCTCGACCTCGACGATCGCATCGAGCTCCAGAGACCACCGACGAACGAATACGTCGCAGGCCACGCCAGCTTGGGTGAGCGACGAGACGAACTCGCGAATGTAGACGTTCATGCCTCCGCTGTCGCCCGACCCCGCTTGCGTGAGCGGTGACGTGTGCAAGGAGATGATTCCGGCGCGCAACATGGTCAGCTTGCGAGGCGGCGGCGGGCAACATCGAACATGGCCACGGTTGCCGCCGCAGACACGTTCAGCGACGCAACCGATCCCTGCATCGGAATCGAGACGAGCTCATCACATCGCTCTCTGGTGAGACGGGAAAGGCCGGGCCCCTCGGCGCCAAGCACGAGACACAAAGGCTGATCAGCCAGGTCGAGGTCGAAAATTGTTCGCGATCCACCTTCGTCGAGCCCGATCACCCACACATCGCGTTTTTGAAGCTGTTGAATCGCTGTAGGAACGCCAGCCACGTTGGCGACCGGCACATGCTCGATGGCACCCGCGGCAGTCTTGGAAACCGTTGCGGAGATCCGCGCAGAGCGATGTCGTGGCAGGATGATTCCTGTGACGCCAGCTGCATCGGCCGAACGAAAGATGGCCCCGAGGTTGTGGGGGTCCGTCAGCCCGTCGATCAGGATCAGGAACGGCTTCGGCTCATCGAGGAGATCTTCGAGTTCGACGGTCGGGAGCGGGTCGGCGTCTGCGAGGACACCTTGAGCCGATTCGGTGTCCGACATCGAGTCGAACGAGCCGCGGCCTACTTCACGAATCGGGACTCGGCGATCCTCGGCCAGCATCGAGATGTCCTCGAGAATGGGGGCATCGTCGAGGCCCGTCTGCATGACGATCTCGCGGACGCGGCGTTTGTCGGCAAGCAACAACTCGCGCACGGCTTGACGGCCCTCCACCCGGTCTCCACCGGGGCCCTTGTTTCGACGTCCCTCGCCTGCTGAACCCGGCGCGCCCTCATCGCGCGCTTTGTTGCTGTCCGGTCCGCGGCGATTCTTCGCGTCATTGGACCGAGGTCCCTTGTTGTGCTGACCTCGCCCGCCGGTTCCTCGGCGGCTTGCACCGCTTCGCCCTTTGGCCATGTTCAGGACCCGAGCCGGACGGACCAGGTCCCCGAAGTCGACAGCACCTGAACGACGCTGAGCCCGGACTTGGCCGTCTCGGCCGCCGAAAACGGAGGGGTGTCGCGTCGCTCATACCGCACTTGGTTGACCATGAGGTCACGGCCGGTCGTTGGACTGACTCCGATCAGTGCGAAGTTCCCGAAACCGTTCCATGAGGTTGTGGCCGTCGTGAACCGCTTCACCTTGTTCGAGATTCGGTACACCTGGTCTCCCGAGCCACTGGTCGAGGCTCGTTTGAACGGGAGACCGGCCCGATTCACGAACGTGATCGTCCAGGCGCCGCCACCGCTGTCAACTTCAATACTCGTCGGCTTTCCTTTGAAGAGGAAGGCACCCTGGTAGTTGTCGCCCGCACGAAAAAGGTTCGCGATGTTTTGCCCTGACGCGTCGAATGCCTGGATTCCGAGGTTATCGAACGAAGCCGCACCGTCGAGCTCCACTCGAGCCACGTAGTAGTCATGACACAGGGTCGCTGGATAGCAGTACCTCGCCACGCTGAAACTGTTTGGCACCGCTGGTTTGGCGACAGCGTCGCCCACACCACGAACCTGGACGAGGTTTCCTCGATCACAACTCGTGATCTGGGTGTCGATGTTCTGCACGACGCACGTGTCGATGCCGAGGTTCCCCGCGATTCGGTCGACTCCCAACTCACCTCGGATCGTGTCCGCGCCAGCCTTGCCGCTGATGTAGTCGTCCCCGACGCCACCGCGGATGTCATCGTTGCCGTTACTTCCGATCAACCGGTCATTTCCGTAGCCACCGATGATGAGGTCCGCGCCGTTCCCGCCTTGGACGTAGTCGGCACCGGCATTTCCACAGATCGTGTCGTCGCCACCACGAGCGAAAATCCGGTCGTTGCCACCCTTCGCAACGATCACATCAGCACGAGCCGTGCCAAACAGGAGATCTGGCCCGTCGGTGCCGATGATCGTTGCCGGCTTCCCGGCACATGTCGGAACGTTCTGCCCGGTGACGGACGGCGCGATGACGACGAAGAACAGCGAGAGCGCGCTCCATGTGAGAAGCACGGCCTTCAGACGAGTTCGCACCAGAGGTCTTCTTTCCTTGCAGAGAACCCTCAGACGCTATCGACGGCCCCTAGTCCGCGACAATCTTTAGTGACGGATCACTCACCGTCCGTCACAGACTGGATCTCGAGCCTTTCGATAAAGAGATGGACCCACAGTCCCACCGAACCGGCCATCCACAACGTGCCCCAGCCGACATCGCCGCCAAGTAGTGCCCCGCAGGCCAGAGCCGTAACTTCGAGAATCATCCGCGCCAGCCAGACCGCCAAGCCGCGTCGACGGAGCGCTGTCATCAACCCGTCCCGAGGACCTGGCCCGAGTCCCGCGCCGATGTATAACCCTGAGCCGAGTCCGATGAGGACAGGGGAGACTCCGATCGCTGCGACGCGGGCTGGCATGGAAGTGAGATCGGGTACAACAGCGAGGGTGGCGTCGATGACGAGACCGATCATGATCACGTTGAGCACAGTGCCGAGGCCCACCGGTTCGTTGATCAACGGGAACACCAGGAGCAGCAGAACGCCCGTCAAGATGTTCACTTGTCCGATCGTGAGCGGTGTGTTGTCCGAGACACCCCCGTGGAAAACCGTCCATGGATTCACGCCAAGAGAAGCCTCGACCCCCAACCCAAGTGCCACACCGACCACGACGAGCCCAAGCACCACCTGCGCGACTCGTTGCTGTCCGGGTTCGCGGACTCGGTAAACGAGGTATGGCCCGACGGCCCGCGTCGCCGTCACGCGTCAGAACGCGCAACGAGGGCAACGGCCCAACAGGCAACTCCCTCATGTCGACCGAGCGCACCAATACCTTCGGGGCGCTTGCCCTTGACGGTTACTGGCGCACCCGCAGCATCCGACAAGCGCTGCTCCATCTCCGCACGGTGCGGCGCGAGCTTCGGCTGGTCGAGAACGACTGAACAGTCGGCGTTCTGTGGCTCCCACCCCGCAGAGCGGACGCTCGAGGCCGCGGCTCGCAACAGCTCAATGCTGTCCGCACCGAGGAGAGCAGGGTCGGTATCGGGAAAATGTGAACCGATGTCCCCGAGCCCAGCTGCACCCAAAAGCGCATCTGTGACAGCGTGTGCGATGACGTCTGCGTCGCTGTGGCCGGCGAGCCCGGGGCCCTCGTCGGTAAAACGCACGCCGCCGAGGACCATGTGCCGAGTTGGATCGTCGGAGAATGGGTGGATGTCGAATCCTTGGCCGACTCGGATCGTGGGTGTTTGTGTCACGTCATGCCCTGTCGTCGTTGATTGCGCCTCGCTCGACACTTCCGGTCGAGAACCGCGGAAACCGACATCGCCCATTATCGCGGATGCGGCCGCGAGATCGGTTGGTTCGGTGATCTTGCGATTCCGCACTGCGCCTTCGACGATGACGACCTCGTGGCCGAGTGCCTCGACAAGTGTTGCATCATCTGTGGCGTCGGCACCGGAAGCATGAGCTGCACGCAGAACGGACAAGGGAAACCCCTGGGGCGTCTGGACGGCGAGGAGTTCTCGCCGATCGACGATTCCTCCCCCCACGTGGCGAATGGTGTCAGGAACCGACACCGCCGGCGCCACCGCGTTTGCGCCCGCAACGAGTGCAGCGACGACCGATTCGAACAACGCCGACGATGCAAGAGGGCGGGCCGCGTCGTGGACAAGGACGTAGTCCGCGTCGACTGGGATCGCGGCGAGCCCAGCTCGCACACTCTCGGCTCGAGTTGCACCTCCAGCGACAACAAGAACGTCTGTCTCCGTGGATACGAGCGCTTGATCGGAGACGGCATCCGAAGGAACAACCACGACGACCCCGGACGAAACCCGCGCGGCCCCATCGACTGAACGCTGAAGAACCGACTGCCCTGCGAGATTAGCGAACTGCTTTCGAGCGCCGAAGCGTAAGCCCGACCCCCCAGCAACGACGACTGTCCACACGAGGGCCACGTCGGACGGCGCTGAGTCGGCATGATCGTGGCTCATGTCACTAGTATCGCGTTGTCATGGTTGAAACCTCACTTCTCACTTCAGTCGATTTGTTCCGGGACGTCGACGACTCCGTCATCGGCGAACTCGCAGTAGCTGCCACCGAGAAATCTCTTTGGCGAGGTGACGTCCTGTTCAGCGAGAACCAGGAACCCGACGCGCTGTACATCGTCATCAGCGGCCGCATCGCCATAGCGAACAAGTCGATCGATGGCCGCGAATCGGTCGTCGCGCTGATGGAGGACGGTGACCTCTTCGGTGAGATGGGGCTCTTCGATGGTCTGGGACGATCGGCCGAAGCACGTGCCCTCGAGCCGTCGAAGGTCGCCGAGATTCCGTACGGGCCTGTGCGCGAAACCTACGAGGCACATCCCGAACTGCTCTGGCGGGTCGTCGACATGTTGGCTCGCCGACTCCGATCGATGGACGAAGCGCTCGCCGACTCCGTATTCCTCGACGTCACCGGCAGGACGGCAAAGCGGCTCCTCGAACTCGCCGGAGACTCCGACGAGTTCACGCTGCCCATCACCCAAGAAGAGCTTTCCGGCATGGTCGGCGCGTCCCGCGAACGGGTCAACAAAGCGATCTCTGCCTTCATCCGCCTGGGGTGGTTGAGCCAAACCGATCGTCGCTACACGATCACCAACCGGAAGCAGATGGAGATCAGATCCCGGTAGGGGTCGCCTCGGCCGGAGCGGATCGACCCGCCGGCACCACGATCACGGGGCGCGATGATCGGCTCATGACGTGGGAAGTCACCGATCCCCAGATGGAGTCCTTGGGGCCGAACGTCGCTCGTTGACCAACGACGAGCTCGCCACCACCCTCGATGGCCGACACCAACGTGTTGGCAACCTCGCCATGGAGAACCTCGATCGCAGCGTCGACGCCGCCATGGCCGTGTGAGGCCAGCATCTCCACCCGGACCCGCTCGGCTGCAGACTCGTCGGTCTCGGATTCCGACTCTCGGACATGAACGACCGTGATCATGGAATGGTTTCGGTGCTCGAGAGCCCAAGAGAGCGCTGCATGAGATCCAGGTGAATCGTCCCAGGCAACGACGGTGAGTCCACCGTGATCCGGAGCGGTCTCCGGCACCACGACCACAGGGCAACGTGCGCCACTCACGACGGCCTGACTCATGGAGCCCAGCAGCGCTTGACGCGCCGGGCCACCACTTCTCGTTCCCATCACGACGAGGTCACAGTCCTCAGCGGCGAGGAGGATGCTCCGCTCAGGCCGACCGGACCCCACCGCTTGGTGGAACGCGTCCGGGTTTCCCACCTCGCGAAGCAGGCTCGCGAGGAGCTGTTCCGAGGAAGCCGGGTAGTCCGAGTCGAGCATCAAGCCGAATCCGTCGATGCCGATCGACTCCATCGGTTTCCACACATGGAGAACCTCGGCGGTCGAGTCGTCCGCCTCACCTCGAAGAAACTCACATGCCCAATCGAGCGCGACACCAGCTGCGTTGGTGTCATCGACGGCCACGAGAAGTTTCATTTGCCGGTCGTTCGTTTCACAGCCCGTCCGGTGAGTGGTGATGGGAGCATGCGAATCCAGACGCTCTTGTCTCCTTCGGCCCATGGGTAGAGCGACAGGGACATCAAGCGACGCATCAGTTCGGGCGACTGCTCAGGATCGACGAGTTCGGGAATCCCGCGAGCAATGACACTCCAGGCGAAGTGTTCGCGCTCGTCGACGTGGTCGATCTCGATCACGGCATCTTTGCCAATGGAGTCTGCGATTGGGCTCGCCGGCGCACATCGGAACACGATCGCTTCGCCGTCCCATGCGTAGTTGATCGGATACAGGTGCACACGGTGCGCACGTTGGAAAGCGATCCGACCAACCTCTTTTGTTTCGAGGCGATGGACACATTGCGCCAACGGGATCACTTCGTTGCCGGTGCGTTCATCGGTATAGGACATATTGGTCTCCTGGTCGTGCCGCCCGCTGTGATTTTCTTGTGAGTGGCTTGTTGGTGGGCGACTTGTTGGCGTGCGTTTCGCTCGTCGGCGGCTTCTTGGCTGGCGCACTAGTGGTATGTGGTTTGTTCGATAGATGATGCGCCGGGGATGCCAGGTCGGTCGTCGAAGCGATCCCGGTGACCGACTGACCTCCCGCCGCCGGTGGCGGTCCGATGAGAAGGGGAACTGTCGCGTGTCGTGAGAGCCGCTCGACAGTGCTGCCGAACAGGACTGCTCGGAAATTCTGAGAGCGGTGCGCAACCACCAGGACGTCGAATCCACCCTCCGTGGCGTGTTCGACCAGCGCTCGATCTGCTCGACCACTCACGAACGCAAGCTCGGCGTCCGGGAATCCAATCCCCACCGCCGTGGACACCAGCCAGCGTTCGAGCTCATTATCCTGATTGAAGAACGACGGGCTGTTCGCGGTCTCCTGGTCGAGTGCAGAGACGATCCGGATACGACCGATCGCGGGTCCCAGCATGGCGATCACCGAGCGAAGACTGTCCACCGACTCCGGGGAGCTGTCGACACCAACCAAGACATGTAGCCAGCCGGACGACCTTCCTCCGGATCGGAGCACGCGGACGTCGGCATGCCCCTGTTGGCGGGCTACCGAGCCCATCACCAGTGCAATCAGGGGTCCGAGCCAAATCGCGATGGCCGCGAAGAGGAAGAAGTTGTGCCCACGCCGACGGAAAACCACCGAGATCGCGAGGCCAATCGACGACCAGATAGCGATGGCCAGAAGGACAGTCCACATAGAACGAGATTCCAGTACCAGCGGCGACGTGCCCAGGGACCGAAGTCCCTAGGCGTTTCGCGCAGGGCAGGCCACGGTGAACCATGAATGATTCATCGGCTGAGCTTGAGCCGGACGCCGCACCGGCTGTCTTGAAACGCGATGTGTTCGCAACCTCGACCTCACGGGTTCCGCTGCTCACCACCGACCATCAAGGACTCGACGTTCTGTCCCCGGATGAGTGCCGCGAGCTCCTGCGCCACGAACAAATCGGCCGCATTGGCTTCAATCAACGAGGCCAGACGGTGATGCTGCCGGTCAACTACGCGTTCGTCGCTGGTTCGATCTTGTTTCGCACAACCGTCGGCTCAAAACTGGACATCGCACAGATCGGTGCATCGGCATCCTTCGAGATCGATGACTTCGACGTGAAGGAGCGCACCGGCTGGAGCGTTCTGATCAAGGGCCATGCAGCTGAAGTGACCGATGAGTGGTTCGTCTCTATCTGTGAGCACTTCGATGTTGAACCCTGGGCAGATCACATTCCCCGTGACCACTGGGTTCGCCTGACCGCTGACGAGATCACCGGTCGCTGGATCTTCCGAATTTCGGAGGGGACCGAGACCGGCAATCGACCGGGATCCTGAGATATGAAGATGCCAAACCTTGACGGAGTGACACGAGGACCTCTCCTCTTTTGCCCCATCGGCGACACGACACATCTGGCTTCGCTGCGAGAAACGCGCGACTTCGCGTCAAAAATCGACGAGACGGTCTCCGTTCTTGCGGTTGTCGAGGCGCCCTCCACCTGGGAGCGTCTCGCCCACCGAGATGTCGTTGACCAGTTCGAAGAAGAGGAACGGCAGGCTTGGGACGGGACCTTCGATCGTTGGAAGTCCGAGATCGGTGGCCTTGACGATGTTGAGCTGCGTTTCGGCTCGAGCGCGCAGGAGATCGTCGACCGTGCGAAGTCGCTGAAGGTATCCCAGATCGTGCTCTCGGCAGCGCGAACGCGAACGGATCTCAGCATTGTGCGACGGGTCATGCGTCTGACGCCGTGCCCCGTGTGGGTCCTTCGGCCGACCGGGACCGCTACCCGTCGAATTCTCGCCGCGGTGAACCCCGAGCCGGACGAATTGGATCTCAACCTTGCGATCCTCGAACACGCGGCTCGACTAGCGAACGTCCTAGACGGGGAGCTGCATGCCATTTCAACATGGGAACTCTTCGGCGAGCAGACCGAACGGCGCAGCGCCTTATTGCGGTCGCCGATCCCGCAGTTTCACGATCTCTTCTCGCTTCGAGAAGGCATCACCGAACGCGGCTTGACCGAACTGTGTCAGATCGCTTGGGCTGGCCTCGACTGGACGCAACATTTGGCAAATGGTCCTGCGGGGCCATACATCCTGGCGGCCGTCGAGCGACTCCAGATCGACCTGCTCGTCATGGGAACGGTTGGACGGTCAGGACTCTCCGGAATCCTGCTCGGAAACACTGCTGAGGATCTGATCGAAGCCGTCCCTTGTTCGATGTACGCGGTTGCCCACCGGCAAACTGCCTAGACCTCCAAAGCAAGGTAGACCCCTCAAGCAACAGCCTCCCGTGCGGAAGCAGGGTCATCACGCGGCTCGATCAGACCGAAGTGCCCGTCGAATCGGCGGTAGAGGACGAACGCACTCCCATCGGCATCTGCAGCAAAGACAAACGGAGCTCGAGATTCGTTCAGGAGCTTCATAGCCACATCGGGCGTCATTGCGGGTGCGGGGTCCGGATTCACAGACGCAAACTCTGACGCCGCGGAGGCCTGGTCTTCGGACACGCCACCCGAGAATTGCACGGCTACTCCAGCCTCCTCATGCGACACGAATGCGGTGTCGTTCGTCGCGTCCTCGACAAAGAGGTAGAAGTCGTAGTCCGCCTGCTCCATATCCCAGATCGCCTCCTCGATCGATGAGCGTCGAGGACCCCACGTCTTGTGTCGGACGATCTCCCGAGCCGACGAGGCCGGCCCGTCGGAAATCAACGCACCAGGATCTGGTCGATCTCCGTGACGCCAGGACGTTTCATCGGGTCGGTGCTGATCCGGCGGGCGCCGGCGACGGTCTGCTGAACGGTCGAGTTGACGCCGAAGCCGCAGGCAGACGGTGTCGATCGCTTCGTTGAACGACTCCGCCGTCACGTGTGATCGGACGTGTGCGTCCGACGTGAATACCGCGATGCTCACCGAGTAGGGGTGGGAGGGCGTTTGGGGTGCGTCGATCTTGACCCGGACTCGTTCGACCGGACCGTGTGCTCGCGTGAGGACGCGCTCTAGGTCTTCGCGCAAGCGCAGCTCTTGAGACGCGTCGATGTCCCCAGATCGGATGATGGCTATGTCTGGGGTGTCGTCGGCAGCGTCGAGTTGGTCGGGTTCGAGTCCTTGCCAGTGCTCGATAATCGCCCCTCGGTGGACCTCGAACCATCCGGTCGCGGACTCGTCGGCTTCAATGCGCATTCGGACGAGTTGATCAGCGCCTTCGATCTCACCGTCTGCTGCGGCGATGCTCGATACGACGTCCTCGAGAAGGGCTCGGATTGCCTTACTACCAACGTGTGTCTCGCCTGGTGTGTGCACCACGGCGTTTGGGGCATAGAGCGAGGTTGCGTCCGAAAACGCCCGCGCCGCCATGGCCTCGCGCCAGGACTCCACCACCCTGACCGGTTGGGTCGTCACGTCCACACCCAATCGAGACGTGGACGATGTCTTGATTTTCGCACCGGGACGTCGTGCTCCCGTCAGATCACCGAACCTCCGATGTCGCTTGTTGGTCCGTGTACCGGAGACGAGCCGGACGCGCGCCGCTCCGTCTGTTCCGCTCTCCCGATCGAGGTCGAAGTGCACGCGCGCCCCGGGGACTCGCGCCGCGGGCTCCACCTCGTTTAGGGGTGCCACAAGGCGACGACCGTTTCGGACGACGTACACCTCCCCTCGCTGCTGGTCGATCCGTTGAACATGGCCATCTGGCATCGCCATTCCTCCGATCAGGGTGCACAAAGTCTGCGCCCAGTGACGTACCTCCACGGTCCTGTCATGCGGCTCATAATCGAAGAGGCGAAGGTCCCATGATTCTTGGTATGACTCCTGTGCTTGCGATAGTCGCTCAGCCGCGCAAGCCTGTTCTCGTGTCTCACACCGACGAACCGATCGAGCCCAGTAGTGACGGCGGCGACGCGATCGCTGAGGCGCTCGAGAGCCAGCACCTGATGGAAGCCATCCTCGCGACAGCTGCCGACCCGATAATTGTCATCGACGAACAGGGAACGATGGAAATCGTGAACGACGCGACGACCAAGCTCTTCGGGTATCCAGATGACGCCTTGGTCGGCCAGAACGTCTCGATGCTCATGCCAGAACCGTTTCGAAGTGAGCACGACAGCTATATCGAGAGCTACCTCCGGACAGGTGAGACGAAGATCATCGGCATCGGCCGCGAGGTGACGGCTCGGTGTGCAGATGGCTCGACGTTTCCGATCGCGCTGGCGGTGAGTGAGGTCGGCGGCCGCGGATCGAGACGTTTCACCGGGATCATTCACGACCTGCGCCGGCGCGTTGCCGCCGAACAGGACCTGCTGAAGGCGAACTCGACACTCGAGGCGCGAGTGGAGAGCCGCACGAGCGAGTTGCGATTGCTGCTCGTCGAACTCGAACGCTCCAATCGCGACCTCGAACAGTTCGCCTACATTGCTTCCCACGATCTCCAGGCACCGTTGCGAAATGTTCGCCAGGGCCTCGAGCTCCTCGATGAACATCTGATGGAGACGGTGGGTTCGGGCTTCGATGACGAGGCCCAAGAGCTCCGCCGTCTCATCGTCGTGGCTGTGACAAGGATGGAAGAATTGATCCGGGGACTCCTCGAGTTCAGCCGGGTCGACAGCGCAGGCGAAGATTCTGCAAAGTCGGTCGATTTGAACGATCTCGTCATCGAGCTGCGAGATGTCCTTCGCGCCGACTTTGAAGACGCCAAAGCAGAGCTCATCATCGATGATCTCCCTGTCGTTCGAGGAGATCCCGTCCAGCTCAGGCAGTTGCTACAGAACCTCCTACAGAATGCACTCAAGTATCGAACGGCGGACGCCCCGCCCCGCGTGGAGGTTCATGCGCACACCGAAGGAGACGAGTGGATCATCTCCGTCGGTGACAACGGCATCGGCATCGATGCGGCCCAACACGAACGAATCTTCGAGCTATTCCGCCGGGGCCACCCCGGGTATTCAGGGGTTGGACTTGGACTTGCGATAGCGCAGCGCATCGTCGAGCGCCATGACGGACGCATTTGGGTGGAATCGGCTCCTGAAGAAGGAGCGACCTTTCGCATCGCACTACCAAAGCTGGCGGCATGAGCGAAGCTTCTTCACAATCACACCAGATTCATATTCTTCTCGTGGAAGACAACGAGCTGGACGCCCGAGCGACCCTGCGCGCTGCTACTCGCTTGAAGATTACAAACACGATCGACCATGTCACCAACGGCGCCTCGGCGCTCGAGTACTTGAAGGATCGCACCCCCGAACGGCCACTACCCGACCTGATCCTGCTCGACCTCGACCTGCAAGGAATTAGTGGCCTCGACGTCCTGGCTGAGGTCAAGGGCGACCCCTCACTCGCATCAATTCCCGTCGTGATCTTGACCACCTCTGATCGCCAAGCGGACATCGCTGGCGCGTATGACAGTGGTGCCAGCGCGTACGTCAGCAAGCCCGTTGGGTTGGACGGGTGGATCGACGTCGTGGAGCGGATCGACGAATTCTGGCTGTCGGTCATACAGACGCCGCCGACCTAATGGCCACCCAAATCGTGCTGGTTCGTCATGGCGAAACCGAGTGGAGCCGTACCGGGCGACACACCGGGCGGACCGACATACCACTGACCGAACGGGGTCGACGCGAGGCGACGAGCGTGGGACCAGCGCTCCATGGTTGGAACTTCTCCCAGCAGTTCTCGTCGCCGTTGTCGAGAGCTCGCGAAACTGCTGAGTTGGCAAAGTTCGACGGAGCGCTTGGCGACCTCATCATCGACGATGATCTGCTCGAGTGGGACTACGGAATCTATGAAGGTCGGACAAACTCCGAGATCCAGCTCGACGAACCCGGATGGTCGAAGTGGGACGGCCAACTAGAGGGTGGCGAAGGCGCCGTGGAGGTTGCGAAACGAGCCGACCGGGCGATCTCGCGTATGGCGGCGGCTTCGGTCGACGGCCCTGCGCTTGTCTTCGCCCACGGTCACCTTCTCGCGATCCTCATCGCACGCTGGCTCGATCTCGATCCACGGGAAGGGCGACGCTTTACGCTCGAGACTGCGACCGTCTCGGTCCTCAGCGTCAAACGGACTGACCGCGTACTTCGCATCCTCAACTACGGATGTGACGCCGCAGCCCCGATCGAACCCACCCAACGAGGCACCTACGAACCCAACAACTCCCCGTCTGGGTAGAAGTTGCGATAGTCCGAGCCGAACGACGAGAACGCCGACACGCGGTCGAGCGGCAGCGCGCCGGTTTTGGATGCTCCGAGCGCCACGTCCCAGCGATCATCGGACGCCGGATCAACGAGCTCGCCGTTCAGCAACTGGAGGTCCAACTCGACGCCATCGACCAGGCGGGAGTAGGCCGCCCACCGGTCCACCTCGGGGTCGGCAACGATCAACACCGGCTCGCCGCCGATTGACGCGGATAGCGAACCCTGTTCTCGAAGGTCGGCGAACCGAATCGCCACAGAATCGTCGCCCACGACCACCGCTACGACCATCTGCGATATCGAGAACTCATGGCGTCGAGTGAACGCGTCGAGCGCCAGGGTGTCCGGGAATCTCTCTTGCCAATCCTGCCAGGTCGACAACGTCGATGGCAGTAGCTCCAAAGTGGTCCCCTTCAACGGGCCCAAAATGGCTTCACCGGTCGGCTGGCTCCACACGCTGCCGGTGTCGTGGTCGAACCACGTCATCGCGTTCATCCAGAGGTCTCCCTGGTTTCCGAAGACGATCGGCTGACCGTCTATCTCTCGGCGATGGACCATCGCCGTTCCACACAACGGTCACCAGGTGACCATCGTCGGTATGCCGCGGTGATCATCGATCACGATCTCTCGAAACGACAGAAAACCGACAGGGTAGGCGCGCTGTTCGCCATTGAGGTCAACGCCGATCACCAATTCGTCAAGTGGCCAATCGATTTCACCAGGCTTCACAAAGACGGGGTCGTAGACCGGGTTGATCGCGTCGCGAGGGAGCGATTCGCGATAGTCGTCGGGCAGTGGCTCACCGGCGCTCGTCGGGTCGTAGAGATCGGGGAACAGCCCACCTCTCTGGGCAGTCCGCGCGCCAGTGTCGGTGTCGTCTGCCGCGCACGCAACCGCGACTAGGGCCATAAGCAGCGTGATAACGACGTACCGGGTTGCTCGAGTTCTCATCGAGAGGGGAACACGGCGACCAGACCCAATTAGTCCCATCACCGACTAATCCAGCAGCCTGTGGCGTAGCGTGCAATGATCTTCCAAGCCATTCGCAAAGGGATTCATGACGGGCAACGCCAACTTCAAGTTCGACGATGTGGCGGTGCTCTCGGTTGAGGCAATCGAGGCGCCCGAACTGGTCACCTCCGGCGATATCGACGAACGACTGGCTCCGTTCTACGAACGAACCGGAGCGACACCCGGCCTGCTCGAGAGTCTTGCGGGTATTCGCGAGCGGCGGCAATGGCCCGAAGGTCTCTCCTTCATGGAAGCGGCAGCCCTGGCTGGCGAGAAGGCGATCGCCTCTTCGGGAATCGATCGAAGCCGGATCGGACTCATGGTCGATACGAGCGTCTGTCGTGAACGACTCGAACCATCAAGTGCCGTCACGGTGCATGACAGGCTCAACCTTCCCCCCACCTGCATGAACTTCGACATCTCGAACGCGTGCCTCGGCTTCCTGAACGGAATGCATCTCGCCGGAACGATGCTCGAATCCGGTCAACTCGACTACGTCCTCGTTGTCGATGGCGAGGGAACGCGTCAGATTCACGACAACACGGTCAACCGCCTCCTCGATCCAGCAGCGACGATCGACGACATGTTCTCGAACTTCGCCTCGCTGACGCTCGGCTCGGGCTCGGCAGCAATGGTACTCGGACGCCATTCCGAGAACCCTGGCAGTCACAAGCTCATCGGCGGGTTTTTTCGCGCCGCCACTCGCCATCACGAGTTGTGCGTGGGGTCGCTTGATGGCATGAACACCGACACCCGCGGACTGCTCGAGGCCGGCACCGAAGTCGCCAAACTCGCATGGGAGGACGCTGGCGACAAGGACGGGTGGTACGACATGCGGTACTACGTGCTTCATCAGGTATCCGAGGTCCATACCCAAGCCGTCATAGACACGCTCGGCATCGACAGTGACCGCGTTCCGCGCAGCTTTCCCACACTCGGAAACATTGGACCGGCCGCGATTCCGATCACGCTCGCGTCGATCCAGCACCAGCTGGAACCAGGCGATGGCGTCATGTTGCAAGGTATGGGATCGGGCATCAACGCCGCGATCGTCGAACTGCAGTGGTGACAACCGGGCCGACTGAATCGGCCCGGCTCCCTCCACCCGGACTCCCGGGCCTCGACCCGGCGTGGTCTCGACTTATCGAAGTGCCGTCTGGAACGGCGTCCCACACCTTCCACGTGCTCGACACGATGCCCGGCGGGGGCGCCGAACTGACCGTTCTTTGCGTCCATGGAAACCCGTCCTGGTCGTACCTGTGGCGCAATCTGCTGGCTGCCCTTCCCGATGGGGTCCGAGGGATCGCGATCGACCACCTCGACATGGGGTTCTCCGAACGAACCGGAACCGTCAGGCGCCTGGGTCAACGAATCGACGACCTGTGTGATCTGACGGAAGCACTAGGGCTCGACGGGCCTGTCGTGACCGTCGCGCACGATTGGGGTGGCCCGATCTCGCTCGGATGGGCTCAGCGGAATCTGCAAACGCTCAAAGGTGTCGTGTTAACGAACACCTCCGTACACCAGCCCGAAGGAGCGCACGCACCACGGGTGATCCGGGCCGCACGTACTCGTGGAGCGTTGCGTCGAGCGACTGTCGACACCACCGCTTTCATCACCGGCGCATTCGAGATGTCGCACCCGCGAACGCCGAAGCCGATACGTCAGGGTTTCCTCGCTCCGTACAAAACACCCGAGCGTCGCCATGCGATCCAAGTATTCGTGGAGGACATCCCGCTCGAGGACGACCACCCCACGGGGCCGGTGCTCGATGGCGTGGCCGACGGATTGCAGCACTTGGCCGATGTGCCGACCCTGATGCTTTGGGGCTCCAAGGATCTCGTGTTCTCCGATCTCTATCTCCACGACCTCGAGGCGCGACTCCCTCATGCCGCCGTCCACCGATGGGCTCACGCCGGCCACTTCGTCGCCGAGGACGCACCCGTGGCGTCTGTCGTCGTCGACTGGATCGGTTCGCTCGATGACACTCCAGTGGTCGATCTGCACGGCGCTCCTGAATCAAGCCGCCTCTTTGAACACATGGACCGACCTGAGCTTGTCGATACGACAGCCATTCGCGAGATGACTGGGCGTTCCATCACCTTTGGCGAGCTCACGCGAAGAGTGGACGCGGCGGCCGCTGGCTTGGCGTCGATTGGGGTGGCCCCCGGCGATCGGGTAGCCGTCATGATCCCCCCGGGCGTCGATCTGGCCACAACGGTGTATGCATGCTGGCGCCGCGGTGCGGTGGCAGTGCTCGTCGACGGCGCTCTCAGCCCGAAACAAATGAGCGCCGCGCTGAAGGCCGCCTATCCGGCTCATCTGATCGGCATCCCAAAGGCCCTCGCTGCGGCCCGCGCACTTCGCTGGCCGGGTCAACGGATCAGCGCAGTGCCGCTGACCCCGCGACAGCAACGGCTATTCGGGGCCGAACACGACCTTGAGTCCATTACTGCGGGTCCAGCAACAACCACCGACGCCGCCCTCCCGGACGCGGACGCGGAAGCTGCAGTCGTATTCACCTCGGGTTCCACCGGGCCTTCGAAAGGTGTGCGCTACACCCATCGACAGATCGCGGCTCAGCGAGATGCACTCATCGAGCTCTACGACATCACGAGCGCCGATCGGCTCGTTGCAGCATTTGCACCCTTCGCGCTCTATGGACCAGCGATGGGCATCATGTCTGTAGTCCCGGACATGGATGTGTCCGCGCCCGCAAGCATCGACTCGACCACACTCGCCCAGGCTGTCGACGCAGTGGACGCCACGATCGTCTTCGCATCACCCGCTGCACTCGAGAGCCTCGTTCGAACAGAGGGTGAGATCGAGGATCGGCATCGAGAGGCTCTGGGGCGGGTGCGTGTGTTGCTCTCGGCAGGAGCTCCGGTGCGAGCGTCGCTCTTGCGTTCGGCACAAGTGGTGTTCCCAAACGCCATCGCACACACCCCCTACGGCATGACCGAAGTACTTCCCGTGGCGAGCATCAGCCTTCCCGAGCTCGATGAGGTCGGTAACGGTGCCGGGGTCTGTGTTGGTCACCCCACGGCCGGTGTCGACGTTTCCATTCGGCTGCTCGACGCCGAGGGGCTGGATCATGCAGCTCCCGGGTACACGATCTCCCCGAACATGTTCGGGGAGATCGTGGTACGTGCCCCTCATGCCCGCTTGGCGTACGACCGGCTCTGGCATACGACGTACCTTGCGTCACAGCCGCTTGGCTGGCATGCAACCGGAGACGTGGGACACCTCGATGACGAGGGAAAGTTGTGGATCGCGGGTCGTGTCGCCCACGTGGTCTGGACCGAGTCGGGTCCGATCGGCCCGGTGGGGCTCGAGAAATCTGTCGAAGCCTTGGAAGGGATCTACGCAGCCGCGGTGGTCGGTGTCGGCCCTGTCGGTATCCAGCAAGTGGTGGTAGTCGTCCAGCGCGACGATCCCAACAAGCGAGCCGCGCTCGCTCCACTCGAACGGATCGACGAGGTCCGAGCGCTCTCAGAGATCGACGTGGTAGCCGTGTTCGAGGTGCCACACCTACCGGTCGACCGTCGGCACAACTCGAAGATCAACAGAACTCGTGTCGCCGAGTGGGCCGAGGTTGCGCTGGGTGGCGGCACTCTGGGATCGTTGTGAACGTTCTCGTCACGGGCGCCACATCGATGATCGGCAGGGTCACCGTCGGGGCCCTGTTGGCCCGCGGCGATGTGGTCACGACGATGCAACGTTCACCATCGGGGCTCGGCACCACGGAAGTCAGCGGATCCGTGACGGACGTGAACGCGACTGTGCACGCGTGCGCAGGTCAGGATGCGGTCATTCACCTCGCCGCAAAGGTCGACATCATCGGCGAGTGGGATGACTTTGTGTCGGTGAACGTCGAGGGCACGAACAACATGCTGGCCGCAGCTCGAGAAGCTGGAGTTTCTCGGTTCGTCTACGTGTCTTCACCGTCGGTTGCACATGGCGGCGAGTCGATAGTCGGAGAGGGCGCCGAGCCTGCCGACCCTGAACGGACCAGAGGTGACTACGCGACGAGCAAAGCCATGGCCGAACAGCTGGCCATCTCGGCGTCGACGCCCGAATTCGCAGTCGTAGCGGTCCGACCACATCTGGTCATCGGTCCAGGTGACACACAATTGGTCGGGCGCATCGTTGAACGTGCACGCGAAGGGCGCATGCCGTTGATCGGGTCAGGACTTGCCCTCGTTGACACCACCTGGGTGGACAACGCCGCAGATGCCCTCGTCGCCGCCCTCGATCGAGCGCCGCAAGTTGAGGGGCAGTCATTCGTCGTCTCGAACGGTGAACCTCGCACTGTGCATGAGCTGATCGCTCGAATCACCGCGGCCGCGGGCGTGCCGTGGTCGCCCCGCTCCGTTCCCCGACGTGCAGCGATCCTGGGAGGAGCGGTCGCCGAACGTGTGTGGGAATCAACGGGTCGCGACGGCGAACCGGCGATGACCGCCTTCGGCGCAGAACAGCTGTCGACAGCCCACTGGTTCGACCTGCGAACTACTCGACAGGCTCTGGACTGGGAACCGCGAGTGAGCCTCAACGAAGGCTTCGAACTTCTGGCTGCCTCCTTCGACAACTACCACTCTTCGTAGCCACCACAAACACTAAGGGGTCAGGCCCCTTTCTGCGATTGGGAGTCTGACTCCCAGGGGAATCATTACCGCGAACAGGGTTGGACGTCGTTCTGCCAAGAAGGGGCCTGACCCCTCTTGGCGAATAGGGGTCAGGCCCCTCGCGCGGACAGTGAGCCTGAGAAAGGCCTTTTGCCTGAAGGGGCCTGACCCCTTGCATCCAGGTCGCTGATCGGTGAGGGGTCAGAGGGCGTAGCTCGCCGTAGTGCAGCCGACGGCGAAGATCGGGATCGGCTCGTAGTAATGGACGGTTCCGAGGGCGCCATCGGCAGCGGCACTGATCGTGATGAACGTCCGGATCTCAAAGCCGCCTTGACCCGCGTCGGCATACACGGTTGCGTCGTCGTATCCGAGCAACGCGTCCCTATCGTTGCGACACCACCGGGCAAGGAACTCACGGTCCCACTCCTCGTTGATCTTCCCCGAGTCAGGCGTAGCCGGCCAGTGAGAAATACCGCCAGTACCGATCAGCGCGACACGTTCGGGCACGGATTCTGCAGCCCGACGTATCGCCTCGCCAAACGCCCACGCCCGGTCGATCGGAGCGAGAGGTGGGCCCTGACAGTTGACGTTCACGGGGATGACCGGAAGATCGAACTTCGGGGTGAGGAAGTGCAGCGGCACGGCAATTCCGTGATCGAACTTCCACTCCTCGGCATACGAGACATCGACGGTCTGCATCATCTCGGTGATCAAGCGCCGGGACAGGTCGCGATCACCTGGCGCACGGAAGTCATCGATTCCGAGCCAAGCCGAATCTTCGATTGGACCGTCGTAGAAGTCCGCCATACCAACGGCGAAGCTCGGCATGTTGTTCATGAAGAAGTTGGCGAAGTGTTCGGCCGCCACCACGATGAGCGCATCGGGCTTCGATGCCTCGAGTTGCTCGCGCATGTTGCTGAATGCGGCATACAGCCTGTCCTTGGCGGCTGGATCTGCCTGATCGGCGCGCCCGGTGATGCCCGGCGCGTGACTGCACACCCCGGCGTAGACAAGTGCCATTTCAGGACTCCTCTTGGGTCTGGCCGAGACGCGCCGCATGTGCCTCGGTCCCCTCGTACCCGGTGATCGCGTAGACGCCTTCACGCACCGGGCCATGTTCGGCAATTCCGTCTCGCATCCTCTGCAAGTAGTCCTGCCAATCGATCTGATGAAGCGCCGCGAAGTGCATGAGGATTTGACCGTTTACGCCCAGGTGGAACAAGAGGCCGATGTCGGGCTTCGTGAGCGCGCCCGCCTCTTCTTCGGTCAGCTCGTACGGCTCGAGAACCGAAGCGCGGTCGGCCATGTAGCTCTCCTGCAACGCGGCGTCACGATTGAGCTCGTAAAGGAACTTCTGCACGTAATACAACGTCATGGCCTATACAGCTTTGGGATCGAATGGGTGTCGAGGGCGATCGAAACGTTCTTGGTTTCCATGTAGAAGTCGAAGCTCCAATCGCCACCGTCCCGGCCGATTCCACTGGCCTTCGTCCCGCCGAACGGTGTGGGCAGATGACGCACGTTCTGCGAGTTCACCCAGATCATGCCAGCCTCGAGAGCGTCGGCGACTCGATGAGCACGTCCGACATTGCCCGTCCACAAATAGCCGGCAAGGCCATAGTCGGTATCGTTCGCGATCTTGATGGCATCGGCTTCATTGATGAAGGGGATCGCCGTCAGAACGGGACCAAAGATCTCCTCTTGGGCAATCCGCATGTCGTTCGTGGCATTCGTGAACAGCATCGGAGCCACCCACTGACCGCCATCTGGAGCATCGGCCCATCCGGTTCCCTCGATCACGGTCGCACCACCCGCTTCAGCAATGTCTCGATAGCTGCAGACCTTGTCATGGTGGCGCGGATGAATGAGCGGTCCGATGACGCTGGATGGATCCAGCGGGTGGCCCACGGGGACTCTCTTCATCTTCTCCGCGAGCCGAGCGGTGAATTCCTCGTAGATCGACTGTTGGACCAGGACTCGGCTCGAGCTCGTGCAGCGTTCGCCATTGAGGCTGTAGATCATGAAGATCACCGCGTCGAGCGCTCGATCAAGGTCGGCGTCGTCGAAGACGATGACGGGGTTCTTGCCGCCCAGTTCGAAGTGCACACGTTTCAGTGTCGGGGCACCCTGCGCCTGAATCATCGAGCCGGTCGATGACTCCCCAACGAAGGCGATCGCCGTGATGGCTGGATGTTCAGTCAAGCTCTTGCCTGCGGTTTCGCCGAAGCCATGAACAACATTCAGTG
>CAXMRH010000283.1:0-10527 GCA_964196045.1 uncultured Chthoniobacterales bacterium
TCGACGCTTGAAACTTCTGACGGCAAGCATCGTGCGCAGAACTCTTCGAATGGGCTCGATGTCGCCAATAGAGAAGAGGTTCGCGAGGTACTCGATCGGCATTCGTGCCTTCTCGAGCTCGTCCATCAGCTCGAAGTCCCGACGCTCATCGGGAATGTCGAGCTTCACGAGGTTGTTCTCGATCGAACTCATCAACGGGGAGAGCGGCGGGATGTAGAACATCATCGCCAAGGTGCGATATTCAGGGTGAAGCGGCAGAGCCATGCCCCACTCCTTCACGAACCGATACACCGGCGACCTCTGCGCTGAGTCGATCCAGCCGTCATCGATGCCAGACAACTTCGCGGCGTTGATCACCGCTGGGTCGTTCGGATCGAGAATCATGTCGAGATGGGCTTCGAGCAGTTCGTCTTCGGGCATCGAGGCCACTTCTTCGATCCGACTGGCATCGTAGAGCAGCACTCCCATATAACGAATTCGCCCTACGCAGGAATGGGCGCAAGCTGGTGCTTGGCCGGTCTCCATGCGTGGAAAGCACAGGATGCACTTCTCGGACTTGCCCGTCGTCCAGTTGTAATAGACCTTCTTGTACGGGCAGCCGGAGACACACATGCGCCAACCCCGACACTTGTCCTCGTTGACAAGCACAACACCGTCTTCCGCCCGTTTGTAGATCGCACCGCTCGGGCACGCTCCCACACACGCTGGGTTCAAACAGTGGTTGCAGATGCGGGGCAGGTAGTTGAAGACGACTCGTTCGAGCTCCTCCATCTGAGACCTGATCGCGGCGTCGATGTTCTGCATCGACGGATCGCCCACGGCGTAGAGGTCTGAACCGCCGAGGTCATCGTCCCAGTTCGGGCCATTGTTGATGTCCATCTGCTTGCCGGTGATCTTCGACACCGGTACAGCGGTTGGCTGTTGGGCTGAGTCTGGCGCCGTGAACAGGTCCCCGTACTGGAATGTGAATGGGTCGTAGTAGTCCTCGAGTTCGGGCAGCGCCGGGTTGTAGAACGCCTTCGCCACCCCTCCACCCTTGGAATGAAGCGTCAGCTTTAGACGGCCTTTCTTGTCACGACGCCAGCCGCCCTTGTAGTGCTCCTGGTCTTCCCAACCGACTGGATAGCCAGTGCCGGGCCGGGTCTCGACATTGTTCCACCACATGTACTCCGCACCCTTGCGGTCGGTCCACAAGTTCTTGCAGGCGACCGAGCAGGTGTGGCACCCAATGCACTTGTCGAGGTGGAATAGCATGCTCATCTGAGCTCGTACTCTCATGGATGCCTCTCAGTATTCCGGCTTGTCGATGCGGCGGAGATAGACGAATGTGTCCCGATTGACACCGGTGGGCCCCCAGTAGTTGAAGGCGTAGGTGAACTGTCCATAACCACCGCTCATGAGTACGGGCTTGAGCCGCGTTCGAGTGAGCGAGTTGTTCATGCCGGCTCGTTTTCCGCGTCTCGGAGAGATCGGAATACCGACCGTTCGTTCGGTCGCGTGATAGACGAACACGGTTCCTCGTGGGATTCGTGAGGACGTCGTGCACCGCTGCACGAACACGCCGTTGTCGTTGTAGAGCTCGACCCAGTCGTTGTCGGAGATTCCGAGGTCGGCGGCATCCTTGGCGTTTATCCACACCGGATAGCCACCTCGAGACAGCGTCATCATCCGGTCGTTTTCGGAGTAGGTGGAGTGAATGGACCATTTGCCGTGAGGCGTGATGTAGTTGAACATCCGACCGTCTTGCCCCTCAGCGAGTGACTCCTCGGGTTCGGAGAGCATGGTGTGGTCAGGCCGCGGCTTGTAGACCGGAAGGTGTTCACCCCACTCGATGTACTGCTCGTGGTCGAGGTAGAGGTGCTGGCGGCCGGTGAGCGTACGCCACGGAACGAGGTGCTCGACGTTCAGCGTGTACGGGCTGTACGGACGACCCTTCGCTACGAGTCCACTCCACGTTGGTGTGGTGAGGATGCGACGAGGTTGAGCGACGATGTCGGCGAACGAGATGCGGGTGTCACGTTGTCCGGCAGCAAGGTGCGTCAAGGAGAGGCCCGTCTTGGCCTCCTCGGCCTCGAAGGCGCGATGCGCGAGTTCCCCGTTGCTCGACGGATCGAGAGCCAGGATCGCCTCACAAACCTCCCGAGCTCGTTTGAGCGAAGGCCGAAGCGGACCGTCGCCTGACCGGGTCTTCTCGTCCGGATACTTGCGAGCCAACTCGTCGTAGAACTCCTCGACCGGTATCCGTAGACCGTGCGCAGCGACTCCAATGTTCCGCACGCCCTCCCCTAGCGAGATCATCTGGTCGTAAAGCTTCGTGTAGTCGCGTTTCACGACTTTGAACTTGGGCATCGTCTTGCCCGGAATCGCCTCGGCTTCTCCGGTGCGCCAATCTCCGCCGATCTCGGGTTGAGAAATCTCGTCGACGGTGTCGTGGATGAGTGGCTGCATGATGACGTCTTCGACTGTCCCGAGGCGACCACCCGAAAGTTCTGAAACCTTCTTTGCCAACGCCGAGAAGATGTCCCAATCCGACTTCGACTCCCACGCTGGAGCCACCGCTTCCTGCATTGGGTTGATGAACGAGTGCATGTCCGTGGTGTTGAGATCGTCCTTCTCGTACCACGTGGCCGCCGGCAGGACGAGGTCCGAATACAGCGCCGTCGTGTCCATGCGGAAATTCAGGTCGACGACAAGATCCATCTTGCCGATCGGAGCGTCCGGGCGCACTGTGACCTCGGTGATGCCGTGATCGTCGGGCTCAGCAGCGATGGCCGTTGAGTCGGTGCCCAAGTAATGGCGCATGAAGAACTCATGCCCCTTGGCCGACGTGCCGATTGCGTTGCCACGCCAGATGAACCAGGTACGGGGCCAGTTCTCGGGAGCGTCTGGATCATCGATCGAGAACTCGAGGTCACCAGATTTGAGACGATCGACAATGTTCTCGACGACGGCCTCGTCGGTATCGGCGCCTTTGCGGCGGGCCTTGCGCACAACGGCGATCGGGTTCTCGTTGAACTGTGGTAAGAATGGCAGCCATCCTCGGCGAACAGCGCGGGCTTGGTGGTCGAGAGTGTGATCGAAGCGCTCGTGGTGCTCTTCTGGCAGCGAGTCGTAGTCGCGGTAGCCCCGCTCGTAACGCCATTGGTCGGAGTGCACGTAGTGGAACGACGGCGTGTTCATGTGACGGGGCGCCATCCCCCAGTCCTGTCCGAACGCGATCGCGCCCCACGAGGCATGGCCGACGAGCTTCTCCTGGCCGACATAGTGCGCCAAGCCACCACCGTTGACACCAACAGAACCGGTGAGCATGAGGGCGGTGATACCCGAGCGGTACAACAAGTTGTTGTGATACCAGTGGTTCGCCCCAGCACCAATGATGATCATGTTCTTACCGTTGGTGAGCTCGCCGTTGCGACCCCACTCTCGGGCGTACTTGATAACCGTGTCGCGGTGGATGCCCGTGTACTGCTCTTGCCATGCAGGCGTGTACGGGCTGTCGGCATCGTCGTAGTCCTGGGCATCGCTGCCTGGAAGGTCTCGTCCGACGCCGAACCGCGCCATCAAGAGGTCGAACACGGTGGTGACGGTTACTGGGCCGTCGATGGTTTCGACGGTACGAACGGGCACCGAGCGGGTAATCGTGCCTTCGCCGCCAAAGAAGTCCAGTTCGATTTCGGCACTTTCCGACCCGTCGCCAATCAGCGACAGTCGGGGCTCGATGTCCACACCGAGGACGCTGTCGTGCAACTCCAGGTTCCAGCGGCCCTTCTCCTCCGTTGCCCATCGATCTCCAACCGAGCCGTTCGGCATGAGCGGACGGTCTGACGTGTCGTCCCAGACGAGCTGCTTCCAGTCGCTGTGCTCATTGTCGTTGTAACGATCGATCCGATCGGCCTTGAGATACTTGCCGGGTCGGCCATCGTCGATCCGCACGAGAAACGGCATGTCGGTGTACTGACGGGCATACCCCTCGAAGTACTCGACCTGCTTGTCGCGGTAGAACTCGCTGAGAAGTACATGGTCGACCGCCAGCCAAAAGGCGGTGTCCTGTCCCGGGTTCGATGGAATCCACCAGTCGGCATATTTCGCCACCTGGGAGAAGTCCGGACTGAACACGCTGAGTTTTGCGCCAGCGTGGCGTACCTCGGAGATGAAGTGGGCGTCAGGCGTCCGCGTCATGTTCAGATTGGCGCCGATGACCGCAACGAATCGGGCGTTGTACCAGTCGGCAGATTCGTGCACGTCGGTCTGCTCGCCCCACGTCTCTGGCGATGCTGGCGGAAGGTCGCAGTACCAGTCGTAGAAGCTCATCACCGCGCCGCCGATGAGCGACATGAATCGGCTGCCAGCCGCATAACTCACTTGGGACATGGCAGGGATGGGCGAGAAGCCTGCGACGCGGTCCGGGCCGTGTTCGCCGATCGTGTGAATCGTCGATGCTGCCGCTATCTCGAGCGCTTCGTCCCAGCTGATGCGCCGGAATCCGCCCTTGCCACGAGCCGCCTGATAACGACTCCGCCACTCAGGGTTGTCCTGAATGGCCTTCCACGCCTTCACCGGATCGCCGAAGCTCTCAAACTTCGCCTGCCGGTACATGTCGATGAGCACACCGCGCACGTAGGGGTACTTCACCCGGATCGGCGAATAGAGATACCAGGAGTAAGAGATTCCGCGCTGGCAGCCACGGGGTTCGTATGGCGGCAAACCTTCCTCGAGCTGGGGGTAGTCGGTTGCTTGGAGCTCCCACGTGACGATGCCGTCCTTGACGAATACTTCCCAAGAACAGCTACCCGTGCAGTTGACCCCGTGCGTCGTCCTCACACGCTTGTCGTGCTGGAAGCGGTTTCGGTAGAAGTCCTCCCATTTGCGGGCGGCTGGATCAACCGTTTCCTTGCTCCATCTGGTCATGCTCTGCTCCTCAAGCGTGAGACGTAGGTCTGTCGCATCCCGCGCCACGCAATCGCCATCCCGAGGATGAGTACGACCGTGCCGATGAGCCCAGCGATCAGGAGACGGTCGGTGCCGCTCGGTTGGTCTGCATCTGGGGCATCGGCCAGGAAGGCGACGAGGTGCCCGAGTTCGGTATCGGTGAGTGGCTTCTCAGAAAAGATGGGCGTCATGGTCGCCGATGCCGGATTGCTCAACCAGGCTCGAAGACCAACGTCGCCGCCCAACGTCTCGTGACTGTTCGTGAGGTTGGGGCCCAGCCCTGGACCCCCGAGATTCCCGACGGACCCTGCGGTGTGGCACGACGAACATGCTGCGCCGCCATTCTCGAATCGCTCGCCACCGGTGAACAACTGCTCGCCAGCGCGAGCACTCGGAGGCTCGGATGGTGCAACGGTGGATGGTGTCGGAGCAGGTGTGCTCCGCCCGCCCAATTCGCCAACGAAGGCCACGATGGCATCAATGTCGCCGTCCGACAGTCCCGACACAGAGGGCATTGCCGTGTTGTAGATGACTCCGTCAACTTCGAGCTCACCAGTCCGTCCGTTCGCGATGACCTCCGCGACATAGTCCGGATCGGTGACCGCGTCATTGCCGGAGAGTGGCGGAAACGCGCCCTCGATACCTTGTCCGAATGGCTGGTGACAGGCGGCGCACTTTGCTGCATAGAGGTCGGCCCCTGGCTCGCTCTGTGCGTCAACCAGCTGAGCCTGGTGACCACCGACCGCCCAGATTGCTGTTGCGATGAGGATCGTCCACAGAACAAGAACGAACGGATGCCTCTGCGACGATCTAGACACTCGACGATCTCCCTCCACGGCGGAACCCCGACCCAGCAGCGACGCCGAAGAGCAGAGGATTCAGTTCAGAGTCCACGTGCGAGAGGAGATCCCGTAGGGGCCAACGTCCCTAGAGAACGTCCGATTACTACGTTGGCTCAGCGCCTATCGAATCGGCAGGCTCTCGTAGCCGCTTGGCCAGGAGCTTCAGATCTTGTTGGTACGACGCAAGTACGTCAGCGCGAACCAGCCAGGGAGAATGGGCAGCCAGAAGGTGACGAGGCGGTAGAGGAAGACCGCTGGAACGACGATCTCTGCGTCTTCGACAACGCTCAGGGCGGCGATCAGTGCGGCTTCTGTCGCGCCGATGCCACCGGGGATTGGCGCCGCGTTGGCGACCGCGCTGCCGCCCAGGAACAACAACCCGACCAATGGAAGTGACGCGTTCGAACCGAACGCTTCGAGGCTGGCCACCATCGCCGCGAGGTACGCCAACGTGATAACAGCGGATCCGCCGAAGAGGGCCGTGAGACGGCTCGCGCTATGACCGATCGTGCGGAGCGACTCAAATCCTGCTTTCAGCTGCGGCAGAACGTACGTAACGAGCAGTCGTCGACTGGTTGGTAGCGCAACACTTATCGCGAGCACAACAACGACGACGACGAGCGCTATCAGAAGTGTCGCGGATGACGGGACCGCAAGGCCGTTTTCCTCATCTGCGCCACTCGACAGGGCCAGAAAGCCAAGTGTCAGAGACACGTGCACGAGAAGTCCTGCAATTGCGTTGAGGCCGACAGCCGTGACACTGACTGCCGCAGGCACACCCTGTCGTTGGAAGTAGCGGATGTTGGTGGCAATACCTCCGACCTTGACTGGAGTCACCCGATTCGCGAACGACGATGCGATCTGTGCCATGAGCGCAGAGCCGAAGCTGACGCGGTACGGGATGGCACCGAGGAGGCTCGCCGTTGCCGCAATATAGGTGACGATCGAAAACCCCACAGCGATGAGAGCCCACGCCAACGAAGCGGTTTGCACCTGGGACCAGATGTTGTCGAGGTCGGCAAGCTGCGGCAGGACAAACCAGGCGCTCAGTGCAACGGTCGCCAATAAGAAGATGGTGCGGCCATTAACCCGCTCGAGCTTGACGGGTTCCTCGGCTGGGATCCCACATTGTTCGATCAGCATGGTGCGAATCGGCGTGATGCCCGCACTGCCACCGATCGCCTGGCGCGTGGCCGAGCTCAGAGCCAACGGCTGTAGCCATCGGAGCGCTCGCTCGAGCTCTTCGATGCCTGTGGCCTGATGCGCAGCAGCCACGGCCCGTTCGGTGCCCACGACAGCAGCCGTCGATGTGAGCAGCTCAGCCACATCGGTTCCGAGCAGTTGGTCTGACGCCGCGAGCTCGGAGAAGCCGAAGTCGATCAGCCAAGGCAAGCCGTCTACGTCGATGAAGATGTTCGCGAGTCGTAGGTCTCGATGCGCGATTCGTTTGCTGTGAAGCGTGCTCACCATCTGCCAAACGGCGACCAGCGCCTCATCGCTGATGTCCTCGTGTTGATCAGCCGAAACCCCCTCGATCGCCTCGTAAGCCAGCATCATGCCATCAACTCCAACGTCCGTAACGCCGAGGATGCGGGGCGTGCGGATGCCGATCGCCGCAGCTTGCAGAGAGACGAGCGCCTCATGCTCGACGGCTCGCTGCAATGACACGAAGGGTCGGTGATCTCCTGTCTTGCGGAGGCGAATCCATCTGTAAGCGCGAAACATCAGATCAGCGCTTCGCTCGTCTCGCCCAAGTGCCTTGACGAAGATCTTCTCGCCACTCACGCACAGCCCACCCCACGGAGCCGATCCTCTGGCGTCGACGCTGAGATGGTCGACTTCACAAAGCTGCAGACCAACCGAGTGGAGGGATCTCTGGATTTCGTGTGCGTTCGGTGCGAGATCGCGGCGACCAAAGATCAGGAGAAGTCCCGAGGCGACGAGCAGCCCGACACCGACATCGGTGACCAGGCCGAGCGCCGGGACACCGGAGGCAAATCCGGATACAGCCGCATAGAACGCGACGAGGAACCCGAGGCGGAGCGTCGTGGAGCGCCGTAGGTACGAACTGGCCAACCCCACCATGGCGACGGCCGCAGCCAACAGTGGATCGCCTGGATGCACCTCGCCGTCACCACCGACGTAGCGGAAAGGTGGCGCGTCAACCTGCAGCGCCAGACGAACATCGTCGTCCACGACGGCCTCGATGATCTCACCCATGAGCACACTCAGGACTGCGGCCAAGCCGAACGCGAAGCTCAAGAGAGCAAAACGCCGGTACCCCCCGGCGACGAGAGCCCACACAAGCGATCCAATTGCAGCGGCGATCACTGCAACGGGAAGCACCGTTGTGGGCAGATCGACCAACAGCTCCGGGAAGGGCTCGAGCGCGGTCAACCCGTCGTCACGCAGCCCGAGCAGGGCCGAATCGAAGAGGTTCGACACACCAACTCCGACTGCGATTAGTACGGCCGCGACGATGGCTCGCAGCACGTCCACGGGGGAACGAACGAAGGTGGCCTTTGGCTGGCCGTCGAACGCGAGTGCAGGACTCGGTTCGGGCGGCACCGCGGATTCTGCCGCGTCGAGGAACGACGTCATGAAGGCTCCGCGCAACAGCAATCGGGGTGGGCGAACTTGTTGAGGAAGAAAAACCAGAGGACCGTCGCGAATGCCGTACCCATCGCTGCTCCCGCAACAACGTCGAGCAGGTTGTGTTCCCCGTAGTACATGCGGGCGATGGCGACGATGAACGCCCAGACCACGGGAGTCACCCGCCATTTCGGAGGCAGGAAGGCCGCGAGCAGAATCCCAAGAGCAAACGCTGTTGTGGCGTGACCGGACGGGAAGCTGAGGCCTTCGAAGGCGGGGCCGCGTACGTGGACCTCCGGACCAATCGATTGAAACGGCCGATTTCGCTCCACGACGTTCTTCACTAGCCCCTTCTCGATGCCCATTTTCAGAGGTAGCACCAGTACGAAGGGAATCAGGTGCTGCCACTGACGTGTGAGCGATACGACGATGAGCCCACCGATGACGGGTGCGAGGATCACCCCAACCTGTTGAAGGACCCAGAAGAGTGGCTCAAGGAAGTCGGGCCAGCCGTTCACGAACAGCAACACCTCTCGTTCCCAGCTGGGGACATCGCCGCCCCAAGCAACGATCGAGCTGGCGAGAACCACAGCGGCCATGGCGGCGACAACGAACGATGCCATGCGGGCTGAGACCTGATGGCAGATCACAAACGGCGTTCGGCGTGTCGTGTTGGACACAATGGTGTCGAGAGACATAGAGCGGGAAACCTTACGTGGAGGCGTTGAATTCCCTGGGCGATGGTTTCGCGGCAGGGGCGGAGATGTGTGAGGACGCCGTCAGATAAAGGCGAGGGTAGCTTGCCCTCCGGGCCATGTCCCGAGGAGGCGCGGCCCATCCACTGGACCCGGATCGGTGACGACGTGTCGTATCACGACTTTGAGTCCACCCGTGGAGATGACCGTGTTCGTTCCTTCGCGCTTAGCAAGGACAGTACCGATCGCCGGGACAACCGTTCCCGGCACGCCAGTTCCGACAACTGTCGCAGTTGGTTCACGCACGACTGTCCCGCCATCGGTTTCGACAACCAACTCGACCTGCGTTCCGCCTGTCACGATTGTGGCGACAAGCTCCTGGACGAATATCGGGTCGCCGCACGCTTCGTAAACCCATCGTGTCCCGAGAACAGAATGCTCGAGCGTTCCGACCAAGACATCATCCCATCCCTCGATCGGCTCAGCCCGATACACGACTGGCAAGTGAATGACATCACCGTCGGCGGATCCAAGAATGTGGCACTCGATTCCGACCTCACCAGCCGGATCATCGAAACGATACGCCCCGAGCAGAGAGATGTCCGATGCGGACGCGTGGGCCAGACCGGGAACCGAGGAGGCATACTCCGAGAGCAGCTGCTGCTTCGATGGCGTGAGCGTTGCCTGGTGAATTCGAGCCATGCCCGAAGCTAGCTGCCACTGTGCGTCCGGTGTGACAACGGTCGGAAAGCTCAGGGGCCCTTCGTCCCTGTTGTAATCCGTCGCATGGTCGGAGAATTGCGACACAGATGGAACGAACCACTGACGCCTCGCGACTTCGACGGCGCTCGACCTCGGAGGTAACAGATGAGCAACGGCCAGGCAATCAAAGAAGGGAGCGGCCGGTGATCTCGTCGGCAGCTATTCGCACCCACAGCGGACGCCACGTCTCTTTCGCCCACGGGACAACACCAACGTGCTCGAGCTCTTCGAGCTCGGCCCAGTCATCGACCTCACTAGATGTCCCTCGAATGACGACACTCCAGCCGGTGCGATCGTCTGCATTCCAGTCATCGACCTCGAAGCACACCGTCTGTCCTTGTGCGGCTGCAGCGAGCTTCTGCCCCACAAGTGTTCGGAAGACGATCGATCCGTCAAACCATGCGAAATTCACCGGGAGCACAAGAGGCGCCTCGTCGGCCCAAAAGCCAATTCGTCCAATAGGTGTCGATTTCACCAGCTCGATACACGTCGATCGGTCCAGAATCCCCGTCCGATTCAGGAGATCCATCGCTACGGGATCGGGCTCGGACTTGTTCTGCTTCGTCATGACAGACCCTTTCTGGGTTCACACACCACTCGCTCGCCACGTTCGGGTCGAGTCCTTATCTTCGAGTGAAACCCAGCGAGCGCATCATACTCAGGGTCAAAGGTCCGAGGCTCGTTCCCATGTCTGACGCACGCCTCAT
>CAXMRH010000284.1:0-11167 GCA_964196045.1 uncultured Chthoniobacterales bacterium
TTCGATGACGCGCTGATTCGCCAGGCGATCGTGCATGCGATCGACCGTGAAGCGATTCGTGATGAGTACTTCCCCAACGCGGGCGTCATGGCCGGGTTCGTGCCGCAAGCTGTCCCTGGGGGAGTGGCGGATTCGTGTGGAGCCGACTGTGCCTTCGATGTGGTTCAGGCCAACTTGTTGGTCGAGGCCTCGCCCAGCCGCGATATCCCGTTGACCGTCGACTACTTCGCCGAAGAAGGCGCGGACGACACGGAGCAGCGACTCGCTGAAGAGATCGCATCTGAACTTCGTGCGATCGGACTCATCGCCACTGCTCGCTCTCATACACCTGTGGACTACGGAAACCGAGCAGCTGCAGGTGAGCTTGGTCTGTTCCGCTTCGGCTCGGTGTCGACCACGCTCACCGCCGATGCCGATCTCGGAGCGATGTTCGAGACGTCCGGCCGAGACAATCTCACTGGAACGTCGATCGAGCGATTCGACATGCTGATCGCTGCAGCTCGTGCGGAAGCGAACCCGGTGGTACGCGCATCGATATACGAGGACGCCGAGCGACTCCTGTTTGCCGAGGCCGTGGTGCTGCCACTGGTTGAATTCCGCCATCACGTGGCCTTCACGGATGCTTTGGAGTCTGCGGGCCTCGCACCCGATGGTTCGCTCGATTTAGCCAAAACCGCCTTCGCAACTGGCTGAGGTCTTCGCCCCATCGGGGCAATCTCGTCGAGCTTGGTCGCCCGCAACCGCCACTTTCTGAGCTTCGTTACGAAGAACAGCGTTTGGTTGTTGTCGTGAATGCCGTGATGGCAATCGACACAAACCAAAGAGAGCTCGTCGATTTTGGTTTCGCCCTTCGCAGGCGCGTTCCATCGCACGAGATGATGGGCTTCGCACTCGGTGTGGTGGGCCTCACACAGGACACATCCGCCATCTCGAACGACGAGCGCCAACCATTGGCCTCGGGTGACGGTTCGTTTGGTCCGGCCTTGCCACAGAACTTCGCCAACGTCGCATACCAGTTGTGCGGCGGTGTCGGAGATGCACCGGTAGTACTCAGCGACTGTGGTCGGCAATCGCCCGGTGCCGATCAGCTCACTTTCCCACTCCCGGATCGTGTCGGGGTCGGTGGTGTTCTCGCTGAGCTTTCCCGTGAAGACCATGACTGGGCGCTCGCTGGGTCGGTTCTTCGTTGCGGCCGACTCGACCGAAGGCTGTTCGCTATTGTCTTCCGCATCAGCAGCTGTAACGCGGCCAATGGCAGCATCGAACATGCGCTGGTCGTGCGTTCGGTTGTGACTCTCCACGGAGACGTCCCTACCTCCGTCCGTGACGTACAAACGGTCGGCCCGCCTTCGGATGGCCCGAAGGACAGCGTCGATCGACTGATCGTCTCCCTCGAGGACCAGTGCGCTCATACCCGACGGGGTAGTGGTTCGATAGACCTTGCGGCGTTTGCGTTGCCACGCATAACGAGAGTCACGGTCGCCTTGGTCGATGTGGTGGTCGACAAACTTGCGGACGATGGCTTTCGCCTGGTCGGGGTTGGCGTTGGACACGTCGTCGATCAAACTCGCGTCTACCGCCGCGGCGCCGTCGGTCTTGGCTGACGCATCGGCAATCAAGTCCACCTTCTCAGTGGACAAGTCGCCCGTGGTCAGCTTGGTGGTGAGCGCCGGGTTCCTCTCAACCGCATCGGCGCGCTTAGTACGCCGTTTTGCTTCGCCCTTCGAGACCCGGCCTGAGTTCTTGATGACGCCCTCGTTGGCGCGGTCGGAATGCCCGGCCTTCTTGCGTTGGGCGATGAGGAGCGCCTCGACCGCGACGAGCGTGTCTCGGTAGCTCTGAATTGCGTCGGTTGCCGGCCCGAACGGTGCGTCGATCAGAACGCTTGCCATGGTCGCCATGGCAGCATCGGCCGCGGCGCGCCATGCATCGGCCGATGCCGTGCTGATGCTCGAGACCCGTGCGAACTCCAAGCTACGAAGGGGGTGTGACAGTGCTGTTCTGGGTGGAGCTTCACTAGTGAGCGGTTACGATATGCCCTCGGTTCAGGGAGACCTGACCGGCCACGTCGGAGTGGCGGAATTGGCAGACGCGCCAGCTTGAGGGGCTGGTGTCCTTAGGGACGTGGGGGTTCAAGTCCCCCCTCCGACACACGAGAAACCCCCGCTTTCGAGGCGGGGGTTTGTTCGTTTTGGTGTCGTCGCGGTTCAGGCATTGGCCGCCGCTTCATCGAGTCGCCGCACCATCTCATCCAGATTCGGAATCGGCGTGTAGTCCTCGCTGAGTGCGCCCGACCCTGCCGGGCTCTTGCAGGTAAAGAAACGGCACTCGTCTCCGAGCAGGCGGATGCCATGCGGGACGCCGCGCGGGATATACACCATGTCGCCAGGGCCGATGATGTCGACCTCGTCGCCCAGGATCGTCGCGAGGCGCCCCTCGAGCAGGTAGATCCATTGCTCGTCGGTCGGATGAACATGGGGCGGTGGCGCCTCGCCTTGCGCGTACGTCACGATCCCGGCCTTGATCAGCTCGCCACCAAACTGCTTCATCATGATGTGCGGGCGGGCGCTGTCTGGCGTCGGCACCATGTCGTCGCCTTTATAAACCGGCATGAATCCCCTCCTCCGTTCGCAATGACATGTTGTTCGGGACAATCATGACCCAGGAACACTGATTTGCTCTACCCGTACGGGAGCACTTTCATGAAGTTGACGCGTAGGCGGATGAGTGCCGGAAATACTTTACCGAATACCGCGGCTCGGATGAAGCTTGCGTACCAAGGGTGAACGTGCCGAATATTCGTCCGGCCGGATTTTCCGACCGGGCGTGCTGTTGGCGATGTTTTAGTCGGCGGCGTGTGCGCGTCGAAGCTGCGGTGCTGTTGGTTTGATTGGCCCTGTGGGGTTCAGGCTGCGGTGGAGTATTGATTGATCAGTCCGTTGCAGGTGGTGTGTCGTTGGATCCGGTCGCTTGGTCGGATCGGGACGACGTTGTCGGTGTCGTTGGGTGCTCGTTGGCCGATTCCTCGGTGTGGCCGTTGGGTGTTGTAGTGCTCGATGTATTCCTCGAGCAGGCGTCGGAGTTGGTGTTCGTTCCAGATGATGGTTCGGTCCAAGAGTTCGTGGCGCAGCGTGCGCACCCATCGTTCGGCAAACGCGTTTGCTTGGGGCGATCTCGGCGGTATCCGAATAGCTGTGATGTTGGACCCTGCAAGGACAGTGTCGAAGGAGCGGGTGAATTGTCCGGCTCCGTCGCGGATCATGAACCGAAACCGATGACTGTCGCCGAGTCGCATCGTGAGGTTGCGTGCGGCTTGGGTTGTCCAGGGTCCGGTCGGGTTGGCGGTGATCCCGAGAAGATGGACGCGCCTTGTCGCGTGTTCGATGACGAAGAGGACATGGAACCGTTTGAGGAGGGCGGTGTCGACGCAAGCGAAGTCGGTGGCGAGGATGCCTGTTGTCTGGGAGCGAATGAATTGTGCCCATGTGGGCCCGGTCCGGTCGCGGGTCGGGTTGATGCCAGCGGCTTTGAGGATTTTCCAAACAGTGGACGCGGCGATGGTATGTCCGAGTCGGTGGAGTTCTCCGTAGATTCGCCGGTATCCCCAGTTGGGTTCTCGGCGGCCAACCGGATGATCAGGGCTCGAATCTGGGGGTCGATGGGTGGTCGACCTCGAGGTTTGATCGGTGGTTGTGTCCAATGTCCGACGATCCGTCGTCTATGCCAGCGCAGCACGGTGTCTGGTTTGACGATCAGGAACGCTTTGCTTCGTCGCGACCTGGTCATCGCAGATCCAAGGAGGGCGAGGATGGTTCGGTCGGTGTTGGTGAAGTGTGGGCGGTTGATTTGGCGTTGTAGGACGAGGAGTTGGTGGCGGAGTGCGAGGATCTCTGCGTCACGGGCGTCGCCCGTAGCGAATATCCATGTGAGTCGGTTGATAACAAGGCGAACCAGAGCAGGAAACAGGGTCACGAGCGAAGAAGGTAGCGGCACTCTCAGGCCCGTGTTGCGGTCGATGGCTACGTTAGGGCAGCGTGGTTAGGAGTGTTTCGAATGCTGCTGGGGTGATTGCGGGCGGGAGCTGTTCGGGCCACTCGAGGAGGTCCTTGTCGCCTGTCACGATGTAGTCGGCGTTGTGATCTCGGGCCTGTGCGACCAGGTAGTCATCGTTCGGGTCGCGGGTGTGGGTTCCGATGTCGATGGGGTTGAGTACGCGGGTGGTCATGATGCGAAGGTCGCGGAGGTATCGGCGTGCGTGTTCTTCGCCGATTCGCTTCAGCAGTCTTGGTCGGCTGAGGACGTCTTCGATCTTCTTCGAGGAGTGTTGGGCAGACGATCGCCTCATGGTGCTCGGAGAGGGTCACGGCTTGGACAATTCTATGAGATGGGCCTTGAGCGATCGCGGCGGAGACGAAGACGTTGGCATCGATGACTATTCGCACAGAATGCCGTCAGCTTCTGCGCCTGCGTCGTCGAACGGCTTTGAGCTCTTCGACGGCGAGCGATATGGCGTCCTCTTCGGAGAGATCGGTATTTGTTGCAGCTATCGCAGTGAGGTGTTCGCTGCCACGTTTCGCGAAGTACTCCCAAGCGGATTGGCGGCTCATTCCGAGTGCGTCGCCGATCTGGTCCCAGCTCGCACCTGCGTCGCGGGCGGCTGCGACTTGTTGGTGGCGTATGTCGTCGAGTTCGGCTTCTGAGCGTGTGAGTTCGCGCAGTGCGTCGAGCGGGTCCGCGGGAAGGGCGTCGGGGGTGAGCAGGCTCATGCAGTCAGGATATCCTGACATCGCCGTCGACGCAAGCATGATGGCCTGATCAGGGGTGTTCTCAAAGATTTCTAGAAAGGGAAGTTCGATCAATTGTGAGAATGTGACACGTGACCGTTAAGGGTTGGAATCACCTGTCGTGTTGAACCCACCGTGAGTCCGGACGGCCCCGTCGGGGTGAACGAGGTGGAGTCATTCGATGCTTGTTTCGGCTGTCAATTGACGACCTGATCGTTGGCAAGATCGTGTGTCGCATTGCTAACGGTTTGCTAACGGGAGGACCGGCAAGGAACGGCAAACGGCGGGTATTCATCCACAGCTCCGACCCGTAGGCCTTCGGGCTCCGGCGTATTCCGCTTGGTGCTGCTGTGGATAACTTTGGGGTCTCTTGTTCAAGTCCCCCCTCCGACACTTTTGCATAAGCCCTGGTCCGAGCGTTCTGGACGCTTCGGCTGGGGCTTTGTCGCGTCGGAGTTGATGACGCCGCAGGTCTGTGACCTGGGGTTTTGTGGGGTTTCGGAGGGGGTACACCCAGGGTTCCGCCCATCGTGAGATCCGGGTGTAATCCCTGGTCAGCGGGGGTGTCCGGGGCTAGGGGTGTCGTTTGCAAATGGATTTGCTAATGGCAGGTTCGTGATTGTCGTTGATCATCCTCAGCGCAGAGGTCGCGAAGCTGGAGGCTGCACTCGTTGTCAACATTGCAGCTGCGCTCCACGTGTAACGGCGGGTGGAGCAGCCGAAACTCGCCGCGTTATGAGCGGATGCGCGCTCGACTTGGTCTTGGTGGTTGCCGATCGAAATGCCGGATCTGCTCGGATACTCGCCGCCGCATCGCTGGTTGTTATGCGTCGTCTGGTGATCTTGTCTCTGTAGGGCGGCAACTCAATCCGGGCCGTCTACTCGTTTGGCAGGGGTTCGGTCTCGGCGTTAGCTTGTAACGTGGTCGACACCCGACCCGTTCATTCTCAGAGAGCACGGTTCGAATGCCATCAATCAACGAAGGGCGTTTCACAGCCGAGATCGAGGGCGATTTCGTCGTGTTCATCATCGGCGCAAGAGTGAACCCTCTTCGACTCATCCGTGGGCTCCTCGATCTTGGTGGTAACCGGAGCATGAGGCACATGCTGGACTACCTCTCTGAGAACCCGGACAAGGGTTTTCTCGGTTACGAACAGCTCGGCATCCTTTCATGGGTCCAGTACTGGAGGTCGTTCGATCACCTCGAGGCGTTCGCCCAGGACACCCAAGATCCACACCTTGAAGTCTGGCGGAAGTACTTCAAGCGCGTCGGCAAGTCGGCCCGCACAGGGATCTGGCACGAGACCTTTCTAGTCCGAGCTGGCGAGTTCGAAGCGGTCTACACGAACATGCCGGACGTCGGCTTGGCGAAAGCCGCGAGAGTGGTGCCAGTCGCTGAATCGGTCGCGGCGAGGGATCGGCTCAAGGCCAGCAAGACCTGACGCCACTTCACCCGAGCGTCTCGATTGAGCCGGGGGAAGCTGTCCCCCGCCTGGGCAGCCGCACGAAGGGCGAGCCGGCTGACGAGTCCGGCTGTCGCGTGTACCTTGTCTTTCGTCCCGCTCGAGGAGGGAGATTGACGTGGTCAAGTTGACGTATTGCCTACGGCGGAAGCCGGGGATGAGTCTGGAACAGTTCCAGCGCTATTGGCGTGACACCCACGCGCCAGTGGTCGCCGATCGTGCCGAAGCGTTGGGCATTCGACTGAGGGTGCCGGAAACTCATCCGCAGTGAGTTTTCAACAGATTCTGACCGAAGACACGGCCGGTGACGATACCGGCCGCCAATGCTGTGCCCTGCGGTGATGCGTTCTCGGCATCCTCCAAGCACGCCCTGGATTTCGTAGGTCAGCCTGCTGTCTCGAGTGGAATCCAGTCGGTCTCAGCCTGTGGAGTTAGGGTACGACTCCCCCTCCGACACGAATCGCGCGCTAGATGCCGTTCGTTACCGCTGGACGCCGTTTGTTACCGCTCCAGGGCTCTGGATGCCGTGAAGATTCTTGGGGTGTTGGACGGGTGACTGCATTTCACCCTCCTTTTCGTCCGAGCATGTTTTCGTTGAAAACAGCGGGTTTTGCGTGAGGGTGTCGGAAATTCATCCGTCAGTGATTCAGCAGATGCTTGGTGTACAAGTGCATGCGTTTCTGTTAGCATGATTGTATGCAGAGCACGAGTGTGAGAGTTGATGTTGAGACCCATCGAGAACTCAAGGTGCTCGCTGCCTCTTTGGGTGTGAGCGTGGGGGACACCGTCGCTCTCGCAGTGCGTCGGCTTCGTCAGGATCGGATCGGGGCTGATCTTGCTCGGGGTTTGAGCAACGAAGAGGTCGATTGGCTCGATGCTGACCTCGGGTGATGTCGTCGAATTGGATCTTGGTTCTCCGGCGGGAAGAGAAGCTGGGTTTCGACATCCGGCAATCGTTGTGACGGCGCAGCGGGTCCTGGACGCAGATCCAAGTGTTGTGCAGGTTGTGCCTCTTACTTCGACGCTTCGAGGTTTCTCCTCTGAGGTCGAGATCGATGTCGACGATGCGAACGGTCTCGAGCAGATGTCGTCTGCTCAGTGCCAGCACATTCGAGCGGTAGCGACGGGGCGGATAGAACGAACCCGAGGCAATGTTGGGCCGGCTGTCTTGGTGCAGGTCCGCGAGTTGCTTGGGCTCATTCTCGATGTCCCAGGGTGAGGCGATGGGTGTCGGGTTGCTAATGGTTTGCTAATGGCATCTAACACCCTGTGGCGGTAACTAGCGGTAGGGGGCGGTTTCGGTGGTCGCCAGATGCCGCTCAGGGGCGCCGGTTACCGCTTAACGTCTCCAGATGCCGTGACGGGGAGCGGAGTTCAAGTCCCCTCCGACACGAATGTGATGTCTCAGGACATCTGCAGGGCCCGAACCCTCAGGGGGTCGGGTTTTGCTTGGTTTTGAAGCGTGGTTGGTAGCCGACTGTCGGGTCGAGTGTCGTTTGTCGGTGAGCACAGAGGCCGATAGGCCATGTGTTTCAACAGCTTTGTTGGACGTGGCCAGGACGATGTTGCCGGTGACACGATCATGGCAGCTGATGTGCAACGCGTATCTGGAGTGGTCATCGAGCCAAGTAATTGTTTCGGTGTCGGAACCATCAGCGAGCCAGACGTGGGTGAAGTCTGAATGCCAGGTTTCGTTCGGGAGATCTGCCTGGAACCGGATGTAGTTGCGTTTCGGCTTCTTCTTCGGGTTTGGTTCGACGAGACCCGCAGTGACAAGCCGGCGGCGGATCGTGGACACCCACACGGTTGCCTCGGAGACCTTGTGCAAGCGGGCGGTTTCGACCTGGGACGGGCCCCCGATCTTGCACATGTCCTGAACCACAACACCCCCTCCGACACGAATTCAGAAATCTGTTCTCTGCGCTCGCCATCGGGTGCTCCTGGATGCACTACCGGTGGACCCAGCGACTCAGTGTTTCCTCGAGCCCTGACGTAGGAGTTCGCTGAGCAGTGCCGGGGTGCCGGCGATGAGGGGCCTGTGGGCGATGGTGCGTGCGACCGTAGTGAGGTCGGATCGCCCGGCGCCGTCTATGAGCGTGAAGACGTGGTCTGTCGCATTGTCGAAGGCCAACCACCTGGCCAGGGCCTCGGGCCCGTCCCGTACGATCCTGAGCGGCGCGACGCCGGTGCGATGGCCCGTTGCTTTGGTGATGGTGTCGACGAGGGGTGGTTCGCCGCTGGAGAGCCCCTGAGCGCTGAGCGGATTGGCGAGGAGGCCTGCATCAAATACGTGGCCCCAGATGATGTCGTGGTCATGGTCGGGGTCGGCAAGGGCTATGGGGATGTGGTTGGTGGCGAGGCTGGCTCGCAGCGTAGCGACGAGTGGTGCATCGCTGAGGATGGTTGCTGCCGAGGTGGCCACGAAGACTGGGCGGTAGGCACCGACCGGGCGATCGCAGGTGGCTGACCCGATGCATTCGGCTTCGAGGCGGTCGGATGGTCCGAGGGCGGTGATGGTCGTTCCGCACAGGACGTCGTCGACCGCTGCTGAGAGCTCGGCGACGGGTACGACCACGATGAGGTCGGCGACGCACGCGGGTGGTGCCGCTGTGGGGTCGGCCGGCGTGGTCGTGGTCATCCCAGCTCGCTGAGGTCGACCGGGCGCCGTTCGTCGGCCGAGCGTTGGCAGGCGAGTGCGGCTCGGAATGCGGCGAGAGCGTCGTGGTGATCGACGGCTGGTTTGGTGCCGTTCGCGACGGTGTCGGCGAAGGCGATGATCTCGTCTCGGTAGGCGTCGGCGAATCGGAACATGGCGTGGGGGATGCCGTCACGGGTTTGGAATGTCGATGGCTGGGTCAGTCCACCTGTCTCGGTCATGAGCGTGACGTCGTGTTGGTTCAGGCGTCCGATCTCGATGTTGCCGTCGGAACCGAACACTTCGGCTCGCACGTCGTACCCGTAGCGGGCATGGACCGATCCGTGAAACTGGCCGAGGGCACCATTGGCGAACGTGAACGAGACCGTCGCGTTATCTGCGAATCCTTCGATGCCTTCGGCGTCGACCACGAGGTTGGCTGTGCTTGCATACACAGACTCGATCTCTTGGTCCAGAAGCATCCGGGCAGCGTCGATGTCGTGGATCAGCATGTCCATGAACAGGCCACCACCGGTATTTGGGTTCAGCGCCCACGGAGGAGGAGGAAAGGGGTCTCGGATGTTGCTGCGAAGATAGGTGGGCGTTCCAATGGCTCCTGTTCTGATGAGTTCTCTCGCCCGGAGATGGTCGGGATCGTGCCGGCGGTTGAAGCCGATGTGACAGTTGATACCGGTGGACTCGATCGTCTCGACGAGCCGCAGGGTGTCATCGAGCGTGGAGGCCAGCGGCTTTTCGCAAAACAACGGTTTTCCCGCCGCCGCGACGGTGACGACGGGGTCGACATGGAGGTGAGTCGGGGTACACACGATGACACCATCCACATTGGTGTGGTTCACCAACTCCTCCACCGATCCCACAGCGACAGCGCCGTACTCTTCGGCGACGGTTGCTGCGAGCTCGGCATCGATGTCGAACACGGCTGCCAAGCGACCATTGGGCACTTGCCGTCCCGCGATTTCGGCTCGGACCCGCCCGAGGCGACCTAGCCCGATGAGTCCCAGGCCGACGGAACTGCTGTCGATGGTCATCCCTGTGCTCCCAGGGTCGCTGATTCGAGCAGGCCACGAAGCGCCGCAACATCCTCGGCCATCGTGTCGAATGGTTCGTCGTTGCGGTGCGCCAGCGGGCCTGAGTCGTAGTAGTTCTCGAGGCTGATCCAGCCCTCGTAGCCACGGGTGACCATCAGTTGGATCTGTTCGCCAACTTTGGCGTCCCCAGTGCCCACGATTGCGCTGGAAAGGACGCCGCCGCGACCATCTTTCGCGTGGGCCTGCGCGACCCGGTCGTAGAGGGCGTCGAGTTGACGCACCTGGTCGAAGCCGCGGTTGAGCATGTAGTTCTGCATGTCGAAGAACACCGCCAGGTTGGGTGCGTCGACGCGTTCGAACAGCTCGTTCGTCTCGTCGATGGACAGCACGTTCTCCGTCGACACGGTGATGCCGTGGTCGGCGGCGAGGTTGCACGCGAAGCGGAGTCCGTCGGCCATGTTTCGGCGTTGCTCGGGGCTGCTCACGAAGCTGCCTTCGAAGCACGGGAATTGCACGAGATCGAGGCTCAACGCAGAAGCGGCACAGATGGCCGCTGCCATGGTGGCCCTTGCACGTCGACCGGCATCGCTGTCCGGTGTGGCGTCGAGGCCATCGACGCAGAGCTCGTTGGCGGCGAGCGAAACCAGCTCGATGTTCGCATCGACAGCTGCTTGTTGGTACGCCTCGCGCACGAGGGGACGCGACATCGGATAACCCGCAGAAGCCGCACCTAGGTCGACTTGCAAACCATCGAGTCCGGCCGCGGCGATGTGGCTGCACGCCGCGGGTCCAGCCAGTGGAACCGACCACTCAGCGATTCCGAGCTTGATCGCTACCACAGGTTCTGGCCTCCCATGATCGCCAGGTTGTGCCCGATCATGTAGTCGGATGCATCGCTGGCCAGGTATACGACACCCGCTTGGATGTCGGACACTTCGGCCAGCCGACCCATTGGCGTCTGTTCGATCCACACATCCTTGAGATCGCGCAGCGCCTCGGACTCCAAGAGAGGTGTGCGCACGATGCCTGGCGAAACAGCGTTGACTCGCACACCGTGTTCGGCCCATTCGGTGGCCAACGATGCGGTGAGGTGGGCAACGCCGGCCTTGGACGTGTTGTACGCGGCCTGCTTTTGCGGATGTGGCACGATCAGGCTCGACATCGACGCGATGTTGATGATCTTGCCGTATCCCTTCGAGATCATGTGGCGGCCTTCCGCTTGGCAGCACATGAAGA
>CAXMRH010000285.1:0-6316 GCA_964196045.1 uncultured Chthoniobacterales bacterium
TGGTGTGGAACGAACGTTCCCCGTGCACTCGCCGATCATGGCCAAGGTGGAGCGGTCGATCCGTGGCGACGTCCGCCGCGCCAAGCTGTACTACCTGCGAGATCGCATCGGCAAGGCTGCCAAGGTCCGCGAAAAGCGCGAGTACTAATTCTCGCTCGTTCCTTCTTTCCCGCTCGTTCCTCGCTCCAGCTGTCGCAATCCGTCGCTTCGCTCCTCGATGCTCCGCTGCTGCGCCTGAGGCGGGCCCTGGTCGTTCGTCCCTCACTCCCTCCGGAGCTGGCGTTTGTTTGGGCGTATACAAACACACGTGTGTCTGGTCGACCCGTAGGAACTCAAAGGGGCCTGACCCCTTTGACGGAATAGGGGTCAGGCCCCTTTCTTTCCCGCTCGTTCCTCGCTCCCGGCAATCGCACATTCGCCTTCGGCTCGGTGTGCTCTGCGGCTGCGCCAGAGGCGGCGCCCGGTCGTTCGTCCCTCACTCCCTCCGGACCTGGCGTTTGTTTGTGCGTATACAGGCGGCCATTGGACTGGCCGCCCGCAACTTACGGCGTAAGGGGTCAGGCCCCCTTTTTGTGCCAGAAAGACGCGAGCCTCTATACACCCGAACAGGACGCCTCCGGCGAGAGGAGAGCGAAGCTCGCGTAGCGACCATGTTGGTTGTGTGGGGATCTCGACCGGAAGTGTCGAGCGGTGATAGATGTCGAGCGAGAAACCGTTTGACTGTCACATGTCCTTCGTAGCTTCTGCTCTATGACCTATGCACGGCAAGAGTTGGGGCGCCAAGGTGAAGAGCTGGCGGCGCGATGGTACGAGAAACGGGGTTGGGTGGTCCTCGATCAGAACTGGCGCAGCGGTCGGGGAGAGCTCGATTTGGTCGTGGCCAGGAAAGACACCGTGGCTTTCGTCGAGGTGAAGACCCGTTCGTCGAGGCGATGGGGCAGCCCAGCAGAAGCGGTTGGTTATGACAAGCAGCGCAGGATTCGCCGCTTGGCCATCGCGTGGCTCGGCGAACACCGAGACAGAAGGAGAGAGCTTCGATTCGACGTGGTTGCGGTCACCGGTCGATCGGTCGAGGTTCTCGAAGGCGCGTTCTGAGCGATCAGCCGAAAATCGCCCAGGCGACTAGGGCGATAGCCGCACAGATCGCTGCGCCGACGAAGACGTAGTCAAACGGAGATTTTTGACGCGGTCGCGTCGGGTCCAGGCCCACACCATCAGTATGGTTGGAGCAATGCGAGATCAGCGACCCAAGCTTGCATTCGTCGTTGTACTGCTCTTAGGTCTTCTTCTCTCCGGGTGTCCAAGTGAGGTTGCCCTCCCTGCCGATGCGGATCCGGAACTTCGCGCGGGTGCGGAGGTGTATCGGGCACGATGCGCATCATGTCATGGCGCCGACGGGGCAGGAGCAATCGGCCCCTCCCTCAGCGAGATCGAGACGCGGCTCGACGACAACGCACAACGAGAGGTTGTGGTCACCGGCCGCAACACGATGCCCAGCTTCGGCAACACCTTGTCGGAAAGCGACATCGACGCAGTTGTTCGCTACGTGAGAGAGATTCTCTAGACCGTTCGCTCGGAATGTGGTCGCTGCTACGATTCGAGGCGGTCGGGCGGACTGATCGAAGGCATTTACCTGTGCACGTCCGTTCTCTCCTCATCGTCGCGGCGATCTTGGTGGTGTTTGTTTCCCCTGCCGCTGCTCAGTCGACAGATCGTTGCGACATCTTCGGTACGGAGGGTGACGACGTACTCATTGGCACCGATGGCGACGATGTCATTTGCGGGCTCGGTGGAGCTGATCTACTCATCGGAGGCAATGGTGACGACGAGCTGCTCGGCGGCCCCGGAAATGACCGGTTGCAGGGCGGGCCAGGCTCCGACGTGCTTGTTGGCGAAGGTGTGACCGATGCTCTGTATGGCGGCGTTGGTGACGACGAACTTCGGGGCGGCGATGGCAGTGATGTCTTGGTCGGTGGCCCAGGGGACGACGTAGTTCGAGGCGGCAACGGTGACGATGCGCTGGCGGGTGGAACCGGGAACGACACGCTGTGGGGAGGCAACGAGAGCGACGTGGTTCGTGGTGCCGCCGGCGACGACGTGCTCTACGGCGGCTCCGGTCCAGACATCATCCGTGGAGGTGGCGGCTCTGATCGTCTGCGAGGTGGCCCAGACGACGACGTCTGTCTGGACAGCTTTACAAGAACCAACGTCTTGACCTGCGAGCTCGGCAACGGCGGAGACTTGGACCCAGTCGAGATCGGCCGAGCGACCTGGGCTCGGCTCGGCAACGAAGAGCTCGCGTACTCAGTGCGCCAAGACTCAGCGTGCCTCCCGGACGTGGACTGTGAGGTGAGTTCTTCGCTGCAGGAAGTCGTCCATGTTGTTGCCGCCGAAGCATCGAGTGGATCAGACGGTCCTGCGTTCACGGTTTCGGAGTTGTTCGAAGAAGCCTCTACTGCTTTGCGGGAAGGTGGCCGAGCGGTCTTCGAGACGTCACACGGACTCCCAACGCTGATTGAACGGGGGGACGGGTCTTCGCTGGAGATCCTCGAGGTCTCCTTCCGGGACGACCTGCGCCGCCGGTTTGTCGCAGCGTCGCAGCGGTGGGATGACGCGGGTTTCCTGGACTACTCGTTCATCGAGTCGACGAGTTGTTTCTGCTCTTCGCCGACGCCCTTCCTGGTGACGGTCGTCGACGGCGAGGTTGTGACCGCTGAACCGCAAACTGGGGACACTGATATCGTCGCCGCTGTTGGCCTGACAATCGATGGTCACCTGGCCGATCTCGGAGCGCTGCTGGACGGCCACAACATCGCCGTCGCGGCAACCTTCGATAAGACATATGGACGGCCGACGTCCTATTCGTTCGACGCCAGTCGCGTGATTGCCGATGAAGAACGAGCGGTCTCTATCGAAGACTTCGCGGTAACGCAGAGCGATGACCTTCCACCACAGCTGCTGATCGTACGCGTCCGCGGGATCGACGTCAGCTCCGTCATTGCCGAGGATGTCCAATCACTTCTCGACGTCTCGGCGGAAGATGGACTGCAACTCTCGGGTGGAGGGTTTCGAGACCCTCAGCGCCAGATCGAACTCAGGAAGGCGAACTGCGGCACGAGCGATTTCGCCATTTTCGAAATGCCAGCCGCGGCGTGTAATCCTCCTACGGCTCGCCCAGGGCGGTCCCAACACGAACTCGGCCTGGCGATTGATTTCACGAGCTCGGGCCATCTCATAACGTCTCGGTCCGACCCCGCGTTTCTCTGGCTCTCGGAGAATGCGAACAGGTTCGGATTCGTGAATCTCCCAGCAGAGCCATGGCACTGGAGCACGACCGGTAACTGAGTTTCGTGGGCCGATGTCACACACCCTCTCTACGGTGTGGACACGGTTCGAAGTGCCGCCGCCAAGGCCTTCTCCTCATTCAGTGTTTGGAGAATGCCCGTGCTTGCGATTGTACGATCCGCCACCCTCTGCGGGGTCCGTGGCCATCCAGTTGATGTCGAGGTGCACGTCGGCAGCGGACTTCCCGGGTTCACTATCGTGGGTTTGCCAGACGCTTCATGTCGCGAGGCACGTGACCGGGTTCGTGCTGCGCTCCAATCGAGTGGAGAGGATTGGCCTCAGCGAAAGATCACGGTGAACCTCGCTCCGAGCGATATCAAGAAGACCGGCGCGAGCCTCGATCTCGCGATTGCGATCGGAATTCTTGCCGCTCTCGGAACCGTCGATAGCGAGATCATCGATCGCTACGGCTTCCTCGGTGAGCTCGGATTGGATGGCTCGATTCGCCCGATCCGAGGGGCCCTCCCGATGGCCGATTCGGTTCGTGCCGAATCTCTCGTGGTGGCCTCGGAGAATGCCGCCGAGGTCAGCCTTCTCGAGACAGAGGTGCTCTCGGCGAACACGCTCGGACGGCTACTCGAGTGCCTCGCTGGATCGGAGCCCTGGCCAGAACCTCCAAAGCACCGGCGGCGCGAGGACGTTGCGTCTACAACAGATCTTCGAGACATCCGTGGCCAACAGATGGCCAAACTTGCGCTCAGCATTTGTGCAGCCGGAGGGCATCACCTCTTGATGGTCGGTCCGCCTGGCGCTGGCAAGACGATGCTTGCGAAGCGTTTGCCAGGTCTGCTTCCAGGGCTCCAAGACCACGAGGCACTCGACGTGATGCGCATCCACTCGGCGGCGGGGGAGCTGCGGCCTGAACAGGTGCCTCTCGTTTCGGCTCCCTTTCGTGCTCCCCATCACAGTGCATCTCCGGTTTCGCTTGTGGGCGGCGGCGCAGCATCGATGCGCCCTGGTGAGCTATCCCTCGCACACCGTGGCGTGTTGTTCCTCGACGAACTCGGCGAGTTCACGCCGTCCGCGCTCGATGGCCTACGACAACCCCTCGAGGAGCGAGAGGTTCGTGTCAGTCGAGCGCACAGCACGGCGTGTTATCCCGCCGACGTCCTACTCGTCGCATCGATGAACCCCTGTCCGTGTGGCGAGTCCGGGGCTCCTGGTGCCTGTCGGTGTAGCGATGCTGCTCGCGCGAGGTACCACCGACGCGTTTCTGGACCGCTCCTCGATCGGTTCGACCTACGCGTCAGCGTGCAGCGGCCATCCCCGGTCGAGCTGTTCGGCGCACCCGGAGGAGAGTCGACCGCAACTGTCGCTGATCGGGTGGCGACAGCTCGGTCCCGGGCACTCAAGCGTTCGGGCGCGCCGAACTCTGCGCTCGACATGGCGGAGCTTGATCGGGTGGCTCCTCTGTCGAGCGGTGCGCGCACGATTCTTGAGAATGCTGTTGGTCAAGGCAGGTTGTCGGCTCGTGGGGTCAGTCGGGTCCGGTCGGTGTCTCGCACGATCGCTGATCTCGAGGATGCAGGCGAAGACGTGTCGGTCGAACAGTTGTGCCTCGCGATGTCCTTGCGCGTCGATCCCTTCGGATTTGTCGGATGAGCGGCACCGACGAGTTGCCGAATGAGGCGTGGATCACCGCGCTGCTGTCCCTCCCTGGCCTAGGGCCCAGTCGCCTCAGCGCTCTGCTCGCTGACGATTCGGCGTCGAAGATCTGGCAGCGCATGATCTCCGGTGAGGCCATTCGTCTCGATCTCGTACCCCAAACGACGATCGACCAATGGCGAAGCGCCGCCCGCGCAATGTCCGTCGCTGACCATTGGGGGGCGATCGGCGGTCTAGGGATTGCGGTTTCCGAGTACGGCTCCGCCGGGTACCCCGCACGTCTACGAGAGGACATCGAGCCGCCTCGGGTGCTCTTTTCCCTTGGAGATCCCATGCAGGCGGGTCCAACCGTTGGCATCGTTGGAACCCGCAAGTGCACCTCATATGGACAACGATGCGCGTTCGAGCTCGGTGCTGCACTGGCGGCTGCTGGGGTGTCGGTCGTATCGGGTCTTGCGCTCGGGATCGACGCCGCCGCACATCGTGGCGCTCTCAGTCATTCACACGGCGCTGCCGCTCCGGTCATCGGAGTCGTCGGGAGTGGGCTCGACGTCATCTACCCGAAACGTAATGCCGCACTTTGGGCCGAAGTCGCCTCCCGCGGAACGTTGCTGAGCGAGACGCCTCCGGGAGTTGGTCCCGAAAAATGGAGATTTCCGGCACGCAATCGAATCATTGCCGGGTTGTGCGACGCCGTGATCGTTGTCGAGTCACACGAGCGCGGCGGGTCGCTTCTGACCGTCGACGAGGCCCAAACGCGCGATGTGCCCGTTGGGGCCGTGCCCGGTCCGATCACGTCGAACGCTGCTACCGGTTCGAACCGACTGTTGGTCGACGGCGCCACCCCCGTGCTCGATGTGAGCGACGTACTTGCCCTCATTTGCCATTCTCCCCCTCAGGCAGTTTCTGGTGATCGCGAGGATGTGAGCTCTGAGCTTCTGGATGCACTCGGTTGGACCCCGCTGTCGTTCGAACAGCTGTCCGAGCGTATTTCGCTCTCGGCTAGTCAGATTGCGGCGGAGCTGGAACGGCTTGTTTCGGAGGGTCTGTGCGCGAGGTCTGGGCCGTGGATTGAGCGAGTCCGTTAGTACCGGTAGCTCGGTTCCGTCCAGTCCAGAGCTGCTGCGACTACCGTTCTTAGCGTGTTCGCTCACGTCGAATCCTTTGCCGACACCCTCACTGGGGTCAGTCAGTCGACAGTCGACGTGTATCGGCGAGACCTCGTGGCCTTCGCCACGTGGGCTGAAGATCAGTCCATGTCCAACGTTCGCGACATCGATCGCCGCCGAGTACGGCGTTATCTGGCGTACCTCGACGGTGAGAACTACGCGAGGCGAACGATCGCCCGGAAGATGAGTGGAATTCG
>CAXMRH010000286.1:0-9107 GCA_964196045.1 uncultured Chthoniobacterales bacterium
ATCTTCTTGATGATCGGCAACTCTCGATCTGCGGCGAGACCGTGCACATAGGCGGGGGTCACAGCGGTGTCGTCGACGACGACACCAGCGGCCTTTGCGCTCGCCCGGCCCGCCGCCGCGCCGACGTCGTCGATCGAGGCCGCGGCGAGCTTCGCCAGTGCAGCAACATCATCAAGTAACCCGACCAGGCCACCGGCCATCTCGCACCTCACCAATACAGACGAACAGCACTGCAGGCTAATTGCCTCGAGGGACCTTAGACCGGGCCACGGAGGTTCGTCTCGGGCTAACCTCGGTGCATGAAGAACAAACCAAAGTTGGCCGAACTCATGACCAGCGATCCCCAAACCGTTTCACTCGGGCAACCGCTGTCCGAGGTCTACACACTTCTCCAGAACCGAAGCTTTCATCACGTCCCCGTCGTCGATGGAAACGTTCCGGTTGGGATGATCTCGGCGACCGACATTCTGAAACTGGTGTACGACATCGATGGCAGCGACGATCGACTGTTGCGAACATTCCTAGACCACCAATTCACCCTCGAAGATGCCATGACAACCAAACTGGTCACGGCTCAACTCGGTGACGACTTACGGACCGTGGTCGATCACATGGAAAGTGGAGTAATTCACTCCGTCATGATCCTCAATGATGATGGCGAACTCGCGGGGATCGTCACGAGTACCGATCTGATCCGGCAACTGGGCCAGCTCCTCTAGGCTCCGGAAGTTTCGTGAAAACCTAGGGGGTCGCGAGTCTGTCCGATGGCGAGATCGAGGAGCTGGTCACGCAGCTGCAGTCCGTGGCAACCCTCTGGCGGAGCAGAGTGAACGTCTCGCTGCCTTCAGAACAGCAGATCCAGACGCTCACTCTCGACTACGAGTTCAAGACGATGGCGCCCGGCTGGCCTGCCCGTGCGAGCGGAGAGACCACGCCAAGTCGCCTCGTTCTGAAGCAAGCCCGAAGCCTGGACCCTGGCTTGAGCGGCATCCCACCTGACGTGCTGGATCTCCTAGTTCCCCGAGACGTCCTGGCTCGAACACGAACTGCTGCAGGCCACCAGCGCGACGTCCACGTAACCCAGACGGCTACGGTTCAAACATGAGCTCGATAACCAGCGTGACCAGCGACGCCGAACGCCACGTCGTCCGGCGTCTCTTTGGTGAGTACCGACGTGGTGTGGAACACCTGTTGGAGGGCACCGACGTCTGTCCTTGATTCAACGACATGGAAGACGAGCTCGTGCAGCTCGACACGATCTACGCAGATCCGGGCTTTCTTCTGCTCGCCCGTGACGCCAACGGAGAGCGCCTCGGGTGCGTGGGCGTCAGAACGATCGACGACGCGAGTCAGCCAGCCAAGGTAACCGGTGAGATCCGGCGGCTCTTCGTGCGGGACCCAGGACGAGGCACGGGTGTCGGAGTCGCCCTCGTGGCACGCTTGGTCGAAGACGCACGAACCCGCGGCTTTGAACGCCTGGTTCTAAACACGTTGCCAAGCATGAGCGAGGCGATTGGGCTCTATGACCGCGCCGGGTTCTCAACAGGTGAGCCGTACGCCGAGGAACCACTCGAAGACACCTTGTACTTCGCACGCAATCTGTAGAACGCCTGCCAGAATCATCCGATGGCTGAACCGCTCAAGAACATGTTCGGGCCCGAGATGGTGCATCGCGCCGCCACGTCGATCGCGAGTGTGTTAGAGGACTTCGACGTCGATGGGTTCACGAACTTCGCCCTCGACGGTTTCGAGGATCTCGAACTCACCCCACGTTGTCGACAGATCGCCGCAGCGATGGCGACGTATCTTCCCGACGACCGCGCACGGGCAATCGAGATCATCATCGATTCGCTTGGTCCAGAACTGGAAAACTGTGACCCCTCGGATTCGGGGCCCTCCGGAGACCCAGAGATCGATGAGAACCCGATGTCGGGCTTTTTCTACACGCCGCATGGGTACTTCCTCGCCGATCACGGTGGCGAGAATTTCGACGCCGTGATGCGTGCCAACTACGAGATCACCAAACGTGCGACGTCGGAGTTCAGCATTCGGACGCCGCTTCGCGATCAGACCGACGCCACTCTTCGGGTCCTCGAAACATGGGCGAAGGATGACAACGTCCATGTTCGTCGTTTGGTGTCCGAGGGCACGCGTCCACGGTTGCCTTGGTCGTTCCGCCTGAAAACGTTTCAAGAGGACCCAACGGCTGTAGTCGCTCTGCTCGAGATTCTGAAAGACGACCCAGTCGAGTACGTACGACGGTCGGTTGCCAACAACCTCAATGACATCGCCAAGGATCACCCGGACCTGGTCGTCGACCTTGCGAGACGGTGGTGGGCGGACGCTGACGAGAACCGTCAGCGCCTCATTCGCCACGCGCTCCGGACACTCATCAAGGCCGGAAACCCAGGTGCGCTCGAGGTGCTGGGTTATGGAGGTGCATCGCCGGCTTGGGTTGGGGGCGTGACAATCGAGCCAGCCAGCGTCGGAATCGGTGGCAAAGTCACGATTGAGCTCACGATCGACAACCCCAGCGCGGAGGTGTGCGGCGCGCTCGTCGATCTTCGAGTGCACTTCGTGAAGGCAAACGGCTCGACCAGCCCGAAGGTATTCAAGGGGGGCGAGCTGAGCCTCGATGGCGGCACCAGCGGCACCATCCGCAAGACGATCTCCGTGGCGCAACACAGCACCCGCAAGCACTACCCCGGCGAGCATGTGGTCGAGGTCATGATCAACGGTCACACAAAGCCGATGGGTTCGTTCACACTCACCGCGTAGACGCTCGGCCGCAAGGGAAACGGACAGCTACGGTGAAGCGCTGTGATCACCGAACTCGAAGCCGACTACGTCATCGCTGGCAGCGGAGCGGTTGGCATGGCCTTCGCCGACGTACTCCTCACCGAGTCCGAAGCCACGCTCATCATCATCGACCGGTACGCCAAACCGGGCGGCCACTGGAATGTGGCGTATCCGTTCGTCACCCTGCATCAGCCAGCGTCGTTCTACGGTGTCAGCTCCGCTGAGCTCAGCGGCGGTCGGACGGAACAAGGAGGACTCAACGAGGGACTCGGCGAGCTGTCGAGCGGCGCGGCGGTGAGCGCGTACTTCGATGATGTGATGCGTCACCAGTTTCTGCCGTCGGGACGAGTGCAGTACTTCCCAGTTTCCAACTACCTCGGCGATGGCAACTTCGTATCGAAGGTGAGTGGCAAGCGGTTCCAGGCCAAAGCCACGCGCAAGTTCGTCGATGCGACACACCTGAAGACCAGTGTGCCATCAACGCATACACCGAACTTCACGATCGACGACGGCGTTCGGTTCATGCCGCTCAATGACCTCCCAATGGTCGAGGCCAGCCCTGATGGTTATGTCGTCGTCGGCGCAGGCAAGACCGGCATCGACGCCTGCCTCTGGCTGCTCGAACAGGGTGTCGATCCAGACACGATCACGTGGATCGTGTCGCGTGATGCGTGGCTTCTCGACCGCCGCAACACCCAGATGACCGAAGAATTCTTCTTCGACACGTTGGGGGCACAAGCGGGAATGATGGAAGGCATCGGCCAGGCCGATTCGCCCGAGGACATGTTCGACCGCCTCGAGAAGTGCGGCTACTTCCTTCGCGTCGACCTGTCCATCCAACCGCAGATGTTCCATGGCGCGACGATCACGAAACTTGAGATCGAAGCCCTCCAACGCATCACCAACGTCGTCCGGATGGGCCACGTGACCGCAATTACGCCAGACGAGATCAAACTGGTGAAGGGCACTGTGCCCACAACCCCGAACACCATCCACGTCGACTGTTCGGCGTGTGCGATACCGAACCAGGAGATCAAACCGATCTTCGAAGGTGACGTCATCACCCCACAACTCGTCCGGCCATATCAGCCAGTCTTCAGCGCAGCATTCATCGCTCACGTCGAGCTCACCTACGGCACGGAAGAAGAGAAGAACAAGCTCTGCGGTGTGGTGCCGGTACCCAACACCCTCGACGACTTCATCCGTTTCACCGCCGCCGCACTCCTCAACCAGTACACATGGTCCCAAGACCGCGACCTGCAGAAGTGGGTCGGCAGCAATCGGCTCGACGGTGTGAGCGACCTGATTCGCACGATGGGGCCGGGCGACACCGACAAGCGTGATGTCCTGAATCGTATTCGGGCTAGCGCGCCCGACGCCGCCATGAAACTCTTCGAATTCCAAGCGGCCCTCGACCCCCAGGAGACCTGAACATGCAAGCGGAATTCCAGGTCAAGAGACGTGATCTCAGAAGCCATCGGATCGTCGAATCTGAACCTGTCGAGCTCCGACCGGGCGAGATCCGGCTCGCCATCGACAAATTCGCCTTCACTGCAAACAACCTGACCTACGGCGCAGCGGGCGACCTGCTCGGCTACTGGCAGTTCTTCACGCCAGCGGACAACGGTGACGACGAGTGGGGAATCCTCCCCGTGTGGGGATTTGCCGACGTCATCGAATCGACGGTCGAGGACGTACCCGCCGGCGAGCGCCTCTACGGATACTTCCCTCCCGCCACATCTGTTGTGATGCAGCCAGTGAAGATCTCTTCGTCGAGTTTGATCGACAGCACGGAACAGCGGCAGAAGTTGCCTCCTCTGTACAACCGCTATCGACGCGTGCTCGCTCAACGCGACTACACCCGAGACTTCGACGACGCGACCATTCTGTTGGCGCCCCTTCACTTGACCTCGTTCTGCATCGGCCACCAGCTCAACCGCAACGGCTTCTATGGCGCCAAGCAGGTCGTCATCTCGAGTGCTTCCTCGAAGACAAGCCTCGGTTTGGCGTTCGCCCTGGCGGAATATCCGGATTATCCGCGCATCGTCGGTCTGACGTCTGCGCGCAACATGGACTTCGTCGAGAGCCTCGGCCTGTACCACCAGGTGGCCACCTACGACGCAATACCGGAGACACTCGCGACCGAGGCCACCGCAGTAGTGGACATGGCCGGCAACCCCACGGTGACCGCGGCTCTCGACGCCCACCTCGGTGAGTCCTTGAAGCACTACATCAGCGTGGGTCTGACCCATTGGAACGAACTCGACCAATCGAACGCCTTTGGCGCCACGTCTGCGTTGGCGAGCCACGAGGGGTTCTTCGCCCCTACGTACATCCTCGAACTGCTCGCGGACTGGGGGCCTGGGGAATTCGAACGTCGCACCGTCAGCTTCTTGATGCGAGCAGCCCAGGCAACCTTCGGGTGGATGACCGTGGACCATCGAGAGGGCCTCGAAGGCCTCGCCTCCGTCTATGCGGATGTATCCGATGGAACCCTGCCACCATCAACAGGCGTGGTGGTCGAGCTCGAGAGAGGGTAGGACCTCTGATCCCAAACCCCGGAAGCCCGGCTACTGGTAACGTCCGGTCGAATAGCCGAAACGCAGGGGGAATCATGGGTACCGAGGGATCATTCGACTTCGTCGTGGTCCACCCCACACTGCGGTCGAGGCCTGTCCACGCGGTTCCCACTCTGGCACCGCTCCCCCTTCGAGAGTTCGGCCGGTTGGCCGAAGCTGCCACAAGCTACACGTCGGCTAATTAGGCCTTCTAGGCCGGCGAGGGAGCTCCTGGTTTCATGTTTCCTGCCGCATCGTCTGAATGGTATGACTATCGCTGTAACCGCTAAGGAGAATGCCGTGTCAACACCGCCTGAGCTCGTCACCGACGCTGACGTGGACACATTCTCGACGGACGGAGCGGTCTGTCTTCGCGGAGTGATCGATCAGGACTGGATCGATCGTCTCCTCGTCGGAGTGGAACACACGATGGCCAATCCCAGCCCACGCGGCCGACTGTGGAATCGCGACGCACAAGGTCGCGAGTCCCGCTACGACAGCCAAGTGTGGCGCACTCATCCCGAGTACGCCGATTTTGTCTTCGAGTCGCCACTCGCGGAGATCGCGGGCCATCTGATGCAGTCGACGCGGGTCAATTTCTTCTTCGACGCGATGTTCTCCCGGACGCCGGGAACCCAGTTCCGCACGCCTTTTCACCAAGACGAGCCGTACTGGTCGGTTGAAGGATTTCAGACGTGTTCGTCGTGGATGCCGCTGGTTCCGGTTCAGAAGGAGAGCGCCCTAGAGATTGTGCGCGGCTCACACCGATGGGAGCAGAAGTTCCGTCAGACAAACTTCGGTGCGCTTACTGGGGACGATCGCGACCAGGTTCAATACCCAGACGACACGTTTCCCTTGCCGGACATCGAAGGTGAGCGCGATCGCTACGACGTGCTCAGCTGGGACATGGAGCCGGGCGATGTGCTCTGCTTCAACGGTCGAACGGTTCACGGTGGATCGGGAAATCTGCCCGAAGGGCAAGAGCTCAAGGTCTTCAACGCGAAGTGGCTGGGAGACGACGTGCGAGTGAAGTTCAAAGAAGCAGGGATGGATCCAGATCACACGGAAGCCATGATGGCCGTTGGCCTCAAACATGGCGACCGACTTGGCACCGATCTCTACCCTGAGGTCTGGGCGAAGGCCGTCTGATCGCCATGACCATCGACGAAGTCCGCGTGTACACCGTCTCGCTTGCGGCGCAAACGAAGTACAACATGTCGAATTCGACCGTCGCTACTCCCGAATCGACGATCGTTGAGGTTCTCGACAGCGACGGGGCGATGGGCTACGGCGAGGTATGCCTGGCGAGCCCGCAGTTCCAGCCTGCCCACAGCGCTGGCGTCCAAGCGTCGCTCTCGATCCTTGCTCCCGCCGTGCTCGGACTCGATCCGATGCAAATCGGACTCGTGAACGCCGCCATGAACAAGGCAATGACCGGCCATCCGGAGGGCAAGGCTGCGATCGACATTGCCTGTTGGGACCTCATGGGAAAGATGTTGGACCGATCGGTCGTCGACCTCTTGGGCGGCGCACGGATGGACGACGTCATCACTTACCACGTCGTTGGAATCGACACCTCTGAGGTCGCCGCAGCGGAAGCGGTGCGGCTGCAGGAAGAGGGCATCACCCGGATCCAGCTCAAAGCTGGCGGCCGCCCCATCCATGAAGACATTGCCAGCATCCACGCAGTCGCGGAAGTACTCCGACAAGGCACGGACCTCGCCGTCGACACGAACCGCGGCTGGTCGTCAGCCGAGGCGATCCAGGTGTCCAACGCATGCGCCAGCATCACGATGTCGATGGAACAGCCATGCGCCACCGAAGCCGAACTAGTTCAGGTGAAATCGCAAATTCGCCATCCGATCGTGGTCGACGAGAGCGCAACGGATCTCGGGACAGTTTCGAGGATGATCTCCTCTGGCCTGGCGAACGGCTTCGGACTGAAGCTCACGCGTCTTGGTGGACTCACCGCGATGCGGGCTGCGCGCGACCTGTGCATGGCCACCCGGACGCCCATGAGTAGTGACGATGCCTGGGGCGGGGACATCATCAGTGCCGCTGGTGTAGCCCTCGGCGCCACGCTGGACCCACAGTTCACTCGGGGTGCGTGGCTGGCCCATCCCTATCACCAGACGCACTACGACGAAGCCAACGGCCCGCGGATCGAGAATGGCTTCGCCACGCTCCCAGCTGGCGGCCCAGGTCTGGGACTCGTGCTCGAAGAAGGCCAGTTCGGCGACCCTGTGGCGGTTTATCGATGATGTTTGGATCTGTTGACCCGGCCGCCGCGTGGAAGAGCACGGAGCGAAGTCTTGATGAGTTCCGCCGAACCCTTCCGTCAGACCAGCTCGACACGTTGGTCGCCGCAGCTCGCGCGTCGCTCGACGCAGGCAAGCCGCTCGAGACCCTCACGGCGGACGACTTGCCGCTCGGCGGGTTGGTCGATTCGGTTGCCGACCTTCGAGACGAACTCCTCTCCGGCCCTGGCTTTGCGATCGTGGGCGGGTTCCCCGTCGACACGCTCAATACTGACGAGATCGAACGGGTCTTTTGGGGCATCGGCCTTCGCCTCGGCCGACCGGTGTCACAATCCGTGATGGGTGAACGCCTTGGCCACGTCCGCGATGTCACCAAAACCGACCCGAACGCCCGGGCCTATCGGAACAAGAGCGAGTTGACGCCACATACCGATCCAGCGGACCTGCTCACCTTCCTCTGTATCAACCCAGCCACCAGCGGCGGCATCAGCCGGTTCACTAGCTCGATGGCCATTCACGAACAAATACGGCGCACTCGGCCCGACCTCCTCGAGCGGCTGTATCGGGGCTACCGCTACCACCGCCTTGGCGAACAACAGCTGGACGCATTGCCGATCACACCACACCGGGTGCCGGTCTTCAGCACGCACGAGGGTTACACAAGCTGCCGATACGTACGCATCTACCTTGAGGTCGCGGCCGAAGAACATCCCGATATCGAACTCGATGACACCGACCTCGAGGCACTTGATCTGCTCGAGGCTCTCGCAGCCGACCCGACGTTCCACTTCGAATTCACCCTCCGAGCCGGAGAAGCGGTGTTTGCCAACAACTTCACTGTCCTGCATGCACGCTCATCGTTCCAGAACGACCCTTCGCTTCCGTCTCGACACCTGCTTCGACTCTGGCTCGCGGCCGATCCCACACGCCCGGTGACGCCGAACATCCTGCACTACGACGGTGAACCTGGGATCCAGCCTGTCGACGGTCGAACGCCGTCTTATGAGACCGGCCGTGACGTCCAATAACGACGCCGCATCTGATTTCCGACCCGAGGTGCGTCGGGTTCTGCCCGCCATCATCGGCGTACGGTTCGTCATAAATATCGCGATGCGCATGGGGTATACGTTCCTGCCAGCGTTCGCTCGCGGCGCGGGCATGTCGGTTGGCTCGATGAGCACCGCTCTCAGCGTGCGTGAGCTGACCGCCTTGTCCGCCCCGCTCACCGGAAAGGCCAGTGATCGACTGGGTCCGTTGCGCGTCATGGCTTACGGCGGGCTGGTCGCTGGCGTTGGGCTTCTCGTCGCCACTCTCGGCGCACCGGGGCTCATCGTGGGCTTTGTGATCTTCGGATTTGGGCGGACCGCACATCAGGTGGCTCTCAATGCCTGGATCGGTGGTGTGGTTGCCTACGAGCGTCGGGGCCGGGCAACGGGCCTCATTGAACTCACCTGGGGCGGCGCTGCGTTGGTGGGGCTCCCACTCATCGGGC
>CAXMRH010000287.1:0-13085 GCA_964196045.1 uncultured Chthoniobacterales bacterium
CTCGTCTGCCACCGAACCCAAAAGGCTCGATACGAGCGCAGCAGGCACGTGTTTCGGCCATGAGGGCAGCTCGATCTCCATTGCGTCGCCGAGGTGGGACTTCCAGCCGGAGACCACACGGTCCAGCGGCGATGGAGCGACCGTTGACTGCTCACGACCGTCGAGGATCTGTATCTGACGGGACACGCCGGGAGTCAGCGGAATCATCGCAGCGAGCGACGCATTGCCGTCCGCATCCTCGATCGAGGGCTCGGCTATGAGCTGACCATCGCTCGACGCGAGGCGTGCATGCAACGACGTTTCGTCGTCGACGGCCACAGCGGTATCTCCCGGGGTCCGACCCAAATCGACGATTGGGCGACGGTCGGCGACGATAAGTGTGCCGGACACCCTCAACTCAGAGACCGATCCGGCGCCGAGGAGCGATCGCGGTCGAACGACGACGGCGACCACGATCGCCACGTCGGTCTCGTTCTGCAGTTCGACAACCACCCGACCCTGGCCATCTCCGGACTCATCGGCCCACGCGGTCTGGACCACATCACCGTCTCCGACCCGTTGGCGGGTCTCGACGATCGGCAACCCAGCGACCCGCAGCTGGCGAACGCCAGCGTCGGTCGCTCCGCGCACCCACCGGTCGCCGGTGCCGAACCAGATCTCGACCGAAAGTGGGCGCCGACGCGGGTAGATAACGCCGTTCGCGTTGACATCGGCGACTGCACCGACGCCCAGCGTGCTCAAGGTGTTCCACACCGGAGACGACGCTGGCTCGAGGCCGTCGACCGGTTCGGTGGTGTGCTCGCTCCAGCCGAGAACCTGACGCAAAGACCTCATGGCATCGAACCCTAGACTCGACGGATGACCCTTCCGCACTCGGATAGTCGTGACGTCGGTCCGACAGCGGTACTGATCCCACTTCGATCACTACGTGAAGGAAAACTCCGACTCTCGGATGACTACGACGTAGAACAGCGGGCGCTTCTGATCGAGACGATGGCGAACCTTGTGCTCCTGTCCGCACACGACCTCGACGTACTCGTCGTGCACGATGACTCCGCCGTCGATCGATGGGCCCAAGAGCGCGGGGCGACGACGCTTCGACCAACGGCGCCTGGACTCAATCGAGCGGTCACGGAGGGACGCGATCACCTACGAGCAATGGGGTTCGCGCGGGTAATTGTCGCTCATGCCGACCTCCCATTCGCAGACGATATTCGTCGAATCGACCCTGGCGTTGGGATTGCTCTGGTTCCCGATCGGCACGGCGATGGCACGAACGTCTTGTGTGTCCCCACGGACTTGGAGTTCACGTTCGCCTACGGTCCAGGATCGTTTCAGTCGCACCTCGATATCTCGAACGATCTCGGATTCGAGCCCACGATCATCGAGGATCCGGCCTTCGCCTGGGACGTCGATCACCCGGATGACCTACTCGGCTCCACCTTGCTCCAACAACACTCAACGGAGACGTCCCCATGACCGACCTTCAGGTACCTGAACGAGCGCTAGCGATCGCGGCGCACCCAGATGACATCGAGTTCGGGTGCGGGGCAACGCTCGCAAAGTGGGCGGCATCGGGCTGTGAGGTACATCACTTGATCTGTACGGACGGCTCGAAGGGCACATGGGATTCCCAGGCGGACACGGTCGCGCTGGTACTCACACGACAGGACGAACAGCGTGAAGCCGCACGCCGCGTCGGCGCAACTGGCGAGGTCTGGTTTCTCGGAGCCGTGGATGGAGAGCTGACCTCGGACCTCGACATGCGCCGCGAGGTCGCCAAGGTCATTCGAGAGACACGCCCTGACGTCGTCCTTGGACACGACCCATGGAAGCGCTGGCGGCTGCACCCTGATCATCGCCACGCGGGCTTTCTCACGGTCGAAGGCATCGTTGCGGCCCGTGATCCGTTCTTCTTTCCCGAGCTCGGGCTCGAGCGACACCGGCCTGACACACTCCTTTTGTTCGAGAGCGAAGAACCGGACCACGTCGAAGACGTCACGGGTTTCACCGACTACAAGATCGATGCCCTTCTGGCGCACGAGAGCCAGTTCGAAACCACAATGGTCATCACCGACTCACCCGACGCGGAGACCGCGGAGTTTCGAGATCGGGAGCTCGACCAGATGCGCGTGATGGCGGCGAGCCACGGGTTCGAGTTCGGCGAAGCGTTTCACCGAATCGACGAACTCTGAACGGCATCTCGGCGCCGAAACCCAGCTGACGGAAAGCGGTCATGCCACCGGTGAGCCAGGCATGCACTTGATCCCGAATACGGAACTGCTCGCCGGCACGATCGAAATCGTTCAGGCCGTTCTCCCGATGGAAATCCTTGATAACTGATTCGACACAACACTGCGGGTGATATCGAGACAAATTTGCCGCGTTCGGTAGTGAACCTGATCCGGTTGCTGCAAAACCTGTCCAGCGCCACTAAACAGATCGGACACTCGACCGACGTGCATACAGCACGGCCCTGAGGAGACACAGCCACAATGTCGACGAGCCCCAACGACCTACGCAACAAAACCTTCAGCATCGTCAAAAAGGGATATGAGCGTGGCGAGGTTCACCGTTTTCTCGGAAATGTCGCCGACGATCTCGATCGGTTTAATCGGAATGCAGCGACCGACGACGAGATCATCGAAGCGAACGTCATCGAAGCCGAGCAGGAAATCGAACCAGAGATCGACGCCGACCTACAGCCTGAGGAAAGAGTCGCCACACCAGCTCCTCCGGAGACGGAAGCTGCAGGAGCGGAGGACACGTCTCGCCGAATTGCGGCTTCGGTGTCCACCGATGACTTCGACCGGGTGGGCAACGAAATATCGTTGATGCTCCGTCAGGCACAAGAAAGCTCATTGAAGATCCGAAAGGACGCTGAACTCGAGGCGATAACTCTCGTCGATCAAGTGCGACTCGACGTCGAGTCCGATCGGCTCGCATTCGAGCAGGCGGCAGCAGAACTGATCACGCGTACAGAGGATCGCGCAACGTCCATGCGCACCGACGCCGAGGACTACGCAGCTCAAATTCGTGAGTCAGCAGATTCATACTCCGAGGAGCGGCGCGAAGAAGTCGAACAGGTTCGTGCAAGTACTCTGGCCGCCGCCGAAGGTGATCGTGCTCTCGCGTCCGACACTCTGCAGGCGGCAAGGTACGAGGCCGACGCCACAACCTCGGAAGCCAAGAGACGCGCCGAAGGCATTCTCGCCAAGGCGGAGAAGGATGCGCAAGAAAAATCGGATCTCCTACTGGCGAAAGCGCGAGCGACACTGGCCAACTTGGTCGACGCGGAGAAGAGCTCGCGAGCCAACCTCGAAGACGCACGCGGGGCCATCGAAGGCGCATTGGCCCACTTGAAGCTCGCGGACAGAGCTCCCGGTGCGACGCAGTCCGCCTGAGCAACCATTCTCGAGCGCCCTCTTTCTAGAGGTTCGATGGCAGTAGGAACTTCCCGTCAGGACCGCACGGGAACTGCACCACGTCGACCACGGCATCGAGATTCAGCTGTCCGTACAGGTGTGGGAACAACTCATCCTCGCCATGTGACCCCGGTTCGTATACGACCTGCGCCCGCAGGCGAGACACCTCGATCACGAGGAGCTTGAGATCGTGGCGTCCGGCATACAGAAGGTTTGCGGGACGAAGAATCTGGTCTCGATTCGACAGATGAATAAAACCCTCGATCGCGAATGCATCTGGTGCGTACCTACCGAGGTCCTGCGCTTCGGCCCAGTCTCGAACTCCAACGATGTGAAAGACGACCGACTCCATCGCCCGGACTCTACCTCCCGATAGTTTGAGCGGCCCATGGCGACCACTGTCACCCTCCGTCGTTGGCAACGCGATGCTCTGATCGCGTTCGCTGATCGGCCACTACCCGACTTTCTGGCCGTCGCCTGCCCTGGCGCGGGTAAGACGACGTTCGCCTTGGCAGCGGTACGGGCCGAGCTAGGTGGGCAACTCCGACCGCTGGTCATCACCGTTCCCACCGCACACTTGAAACACCAATGGACTGAATCGGCGGCCCAGTTCGGACTTCATCTCGAACCGGAGTGGAGACCAGAGGACGGGCTCTCGCCAGACATGCACGGCGTCGTGGTGACGTACGCACAAGCCGCATCAGCGCGACACCATCTTCGGACGATGGCCGACGGCGGAATTGTCGTGCTCGACGAGATTCACCACGCCGCCAGCGACCGCTCGTGGGGCGATGGTGTATTCCACGCATTTCAAACTGCCGGCGTTCGACTGCTGCTGTCAGGGACTCCGTTCCGTAGCGATGAGAACCCCATTCCGTTCGTCCGGTACACCTTTGGCGATCATGGCGAAGCGGTCGCCGACTTCGAGTACGGCTACGGCGCAGCTCTCGAAGAAGGAGGTGTCGTTCGCCCCGTGTACTTCCCGAGGTTCGACGGGCACATGGAATGGATGGATGCAAGCGGCGCCCTGAAGGACGCGACCTTTACCGACGAGGTCGATCGAGGCGACTGGAGTGCCCGCCTCAGAACCGCCCTCGACTGCGATGGCAACTGGCTTCCCACCGTGCTTAGCAAGGCGCACGAGCGACTCTCCAGAATCCGTACGGCGCACCATGACGCCGGTGGTCTCGTGATCGCGATCGACCATGAACACGCACGCGAGATTTCGAGCCGGATGCTCGCCATCTCGGGCGTCGAGCCCGAGACCGTCCTGAGCGACGATCCAAAGGCGTCCGCAAAAATTGCAGCGTTCGCTACCGGCTCCGAACAGTGGATCATCGCAGTCAGGATGATCTCGGAAGGTGTGGACGTTCCTCGGTTGCGGGTCGCCGTGTTCGCAACTACCACCACCACCGCTCTGTTCTTCCGTCAGGCCGTTGGCCGCATCGCACGCTGGACCCCAGGCCTGACGACACAACCTGCATACTTCTTCGTACCGGATGATCACCGCCTGCGGGGACACGCGGCAACGATCGCTATTGAACGACGACACTCCGTCGAGAAGCGCCCATCCTCAGACCGGGTGGAGCGGGACTCGGCGGCCCTCGACGATCCGACTGAGCAGATGTCGCTGTTCGCCGCGCTCTCGTCAACGGTGTTGGACGAACAGGTAGCGGACGGAATCGACCCCGACGAGCCGGCGATCCTGTCGACGGCGGGAGATCTTGTTGGTCACCCGTTCGAGCTTCCTCCCCCTCCACCTTTGCTGGGCAGGACAGAACCAGTTGTCCCAGATGCACTCGCGGATATCCGCAGCCGATTCGTTGGCAAGCGCGAGCTTCGCGACAAGAACAGCGACCGCGTCAGAACCATCGCTCGCATCCTGGGCTGGGAGCACCGTGCCGTGAACGGCGAACTCAACCGGAGGTCAGGGGTTCACCGCATCACTGAAGCGACCACACAACAACTCGAACATCGGCTTGCAAGTGCCGAGGAGTGGTTGAACGAGCTAACGGGGTGATCAGGCTGCTTCTCGGCGCTCCTCAAGTGCAAGACCGATTTCCTCGAACATAGGCATGACTCCGGGGAATCCGGGAATCGGCCGAAGACGGCGATCGACGTAGTACACGCCGACCAGGAAGCCGACGAACCCGGCCACCGCTCCGATCATCGTGCGGATGATGAGGAATCCAGTACCCGATTCGGTCTCGCCGAGCAGCCAGATCTCGAACCCGACCGTCACCAGTTGGTAGACGGCGTACGCAAGCGTCAAATTCCGCATCGTCGAGATGAAGCGCTCGTGAGCCCGCGTCTCCTCGCTGAAGGGCAAGACCAAGGGTGCCAGCTTGGCAGCGAACGCCTGGCCGACGAGCACAGATCCAAGTGCCGCAAGACCGAGCGCCACCTTCAAGCCGATACCGATGGCAAGGAACACATCCTCACCCCAGATCAGACCCGCGACGCCGCGAAAGAACAAGTAGACCGCGATCGAGGGAATCCACCAACCGATGGCCTCGCCCCGACGATGGCGCTGGACCACGGCCCAGCTTGCAGCCAACGTCATCAAGATGATCGCGAGTCGGTCGCCCGTCACGTCGCCGAAGAGTCGTGTCCCCACCTGATCGCCGATGACGAATCCAGCGATCGGCAGAACACCCTCAGTCGACGAACCCTTCCGATACGCGAGCGGAAGGTCGACGGACTCGGCGTCAGGGTTCTCGTTGCTCAATGACTCACTCTCGTTCACGTGAAGGAGATGGGGGTCTGGCCGCTCACGACCAGGTAGACGAGCCAATAGTGCACGGCATTGCCTGCGATAACGAGGATGTGCCAGATCTCGTGGTAACCGAAGACGTGCGGGTTGGGGTCGGGGCGCTGCGATCCAACGATGAGGGCGCCGATGGTGAAGATCGCACCACCGATCAAGAGCAGACCGAGACCCCCAGAGCCCAAGCCTCGTGTGATCGGAAGAACGAAGAACACCGGCCACCATCCCACGATGAAGAAGAGCGTGTTCATGAAGCCGCGCGGAGGATGAAACGGGAGCCAGATCGCCGTCAGCCCCGCGCCAACGCCGAAGACCATGCCCAAGAAGAGCAACCAGCCAATTCCGCCGCCGATCGGCAAGGCGACCGGCGCTGTCGACGCAATCATGAAGACCAGGATCATGGAATGATCGAACTGGAACAGCGTGTGGAGCGTCTTCGGTGACCAAACTTTGTAGTGGGCAGTGGCGCTGATCGCGTAAAGCCCGACTGAGGCCAGGCCGTAGAGCGCTGCAACGGCCACAGCGCCCGATGACTCTGCTTCGAAGACGAGCCAGATCATCGCGGCGATCGAGATGGGAACCATCCAGAAATGCATGCGACCCCGGTAGCGAGGACGCGGTAAGTCGAGCACGCGACGTACGGTCGGGCTGTACTCATCTCTGGTCAGGGCCACCGCAGAAGTGTGCCGCTTCATGGAGATAAATCCTGTGATCCAACGGAGAATTCAGCAAGGATCGGACCGATATGGTGAACACATGCGCCGTGTCCTGCCGTCCAAGCTCGCCCGACTACTTGTGGGATTCTTGATCGTGTTCGCGGCTGTTACTTCTGCGCAGTCGACGCTACAGAGCCCACCTGTGGATGCCCAGATCACCCCGATCGATGACCAGCCCGAGACTGATGCACCAGGACTGGGCAATATCATCGGCTCTCCGGACGCGGGGCCCGATCCCCAGGATGCTGGAGACCGCGGTGGGTGGGCCCAATTGGTCCTGGCAGCGGTGATGGCTGGCGGCGTCGTCTTCATCGGAAGCCGGATTATTCGAGACGTACGTCGCGCGAATTGAGCAACATCTCACCTCCAGACCCCCTGTAGTAGAACGTTCCTAGACAACGCGGGAGAAACCCCTCAGTGACGATTGACAAGCAGCTCGAAACGATCGAATTGTTCGCCGAACTCAGCAAGAAGGAGCGCAAGGCCGTCAGCCGGTTGATGACGACCGCTTCAGTCAAGAAAGGCCGCGATCTGATGGTCGAAGGTACGGCTGCCCGGGAGTTTCTGATCATCATGGAGGGCGACGCCACCGTTCGTCGGAAGGGACGGGTCGTGGCGCGGCTCGGCGCCGGCGACTTTCTCGGCGAGCTTGCGGTCATTGCCGGCGTGCCACGTACGGCCACGGTCACCGCTGACACCGACATGTCGGTTTCTGTTCTCAATCGGCGTGAGTTCTCGACCCTGCTGGATGAACAACCAAAGCTCGCACGCAAGGTCCTCGTCGGCGCCGTCAAACGCCTTCATGACCTCGATCCATCGATGGTTAAGTAGTCAGAATGTACGACGTGTTCTACACGCTGGACGGACACGACGACATCGCGAAGCTCGAACTCGAAGATGGCCTGGTGCGCCACGCTGCAGTCGAGCTGCTGTCCAAACGGAGCTTCATTCGTCAGATCGTGGTCGATGTGCCCCGGGCACGGTCGATCGACCTCGGCATACCCGCGCGCCCAGCTGGTTTCGATGCATCCGTGCGCATCACTGCCGACCGCGAAGAAGACGCCCATCCTGATGCCCTTGCCGACCTGGTCCTCGATGTTGCAAACATCGTTGGCACGTGGACGGTAGCGAACCACGAGACCACTGAATTACCAAAAGTGTGGATTGGCACGGCCACACCTGGCGTGAAGCTCATGTTCCTCTTCAACCGTGCAGCTGGCATAGATATCACGAGCTATGACACCTGGCTTCAGGATGCGATCGCAAGCTGTGAGTCGCGACTGCACGACGCTGGCGTGCGGTACTTCAGTCCGCTTACCGCATCCGAGCACGGTGACGACTTCGACACCATCGCGGAATTCTCTTTCGTCTCGGAGGACGCTCTCGATGACGCCATCGAGGAACGGGCCCTCTCGCCGCTTGTTGGATCAGAACTGCTCGACCCAGATTCCGTCCGGATACAAGCAACGATTGAGCATCGATTGCTGCCCAATAAGAACGCGTGGCCGGTCCTAGACGACGAAACAAAAACAGAGAGTTGAGGTCGCGATGGCACACGATATCGCAGTGGTCGGATCGGCAAACCTCGACATCGTCGTTCCGGTCTCGCACCACCCAGTGCCCGGTGAAACCGTCCTAGGCGGTGACCATGCACAGATACCGGGTGGGAAGGGCGCCAACCAAGCCGTGGCATCCGCTCGTCTCGGGAGCAACGTCGCGTTCGTCGGCTGTATCGGTGCCGACGCGGCCGGCGCGGCACTCCTCGAGTCGCTGTCCGGCGCAGGCGTCGACACCTCGGGGCTTCGTACGATCGAGGGAGTCCCAAGCGGGATTGCTCTTATCACGGTCGGTCCCGATGGAGACAACGCGATCGTCGTGAGCCCGGGCGCCAACGCACGACTCACGCCCGGAGATGTCCAGGCCCAAGCGGCGCGTCTCGATTGCGCGGTCACACAATTGCAGCTCGAGATCCCTCTCGAGACAACGTTGGCGGCAGCTCGGACGGCGACGGGCCTCGTCCTTCTCGACCCTGCGCCAGCTCCCCTCGAGGGTCTCCCTCGAGAACTTCTCGACGAAGTGGACATCGTCGCACCAAATGAAACGGAACTCGCACTGCTCGCCGGACGTGACGTCGATCCAGCCGACCTCGTCGACCTTGTCGATGCCGGACGGTCGCTGCTCGTCCAACATGTCGTCGTGACCCTCGGTAGCCGAGGGGCGTTGGTCATCAGCGATGGCGTGGTCACAGAAGTTCCCGCACCGGCCGTGCAAGCCGTCGACACGACAGCTGCGGGCGATGCGTTCCGTAGTGCGCTCGCCACCTGCCTTGCGAAGGGCCAGAACCTTGTCGAAGCTTCGTCCTACGCTGTGCGTGTCGGCGCTGCCACGACACTACGATTTGGCGCTCAACCATCACTACCAACGGTTGGCGAAGTGGACGAACTTCTCTCATGAGCGAGCGACCGCGAATATTGCTGGACTGCGACCCGGGTATCGACGATGCCTTCGCGATCTTCTGCGCACTCCGTTTCACGGATCTCGCCGCAGTCACGACCGTGAGCGGGAACGTCGGCGTCGAACACACGACACGGAACGCGCTGTATCTACTCGAGTTGGCTGAAGCCAATGTGCCGGTGCATCGCGGTGCGGCTTTCCCTCTTTCCGTGCCAGCGAAGTTCGCCGATCGTGTGCATGGTGCGACCGGTCTCGGTGACACACCTACGCCGAAACCGGTCAGCGAGGAGAACCACACCGGTGCCGTCGAGGCGATTCTCGAGTTCTCCGCTGGTGGCGACGCCACAATCGTCGCTATTGGACCACTCACAAATATCGCGCTCGCAATTCAAGAAGACCCCTCGATCAAGGACCGTATTGCCCACCTTCACTGGATGGGCGGCTCGACGACGGCTGGCAACGTGACGCCCCTGGCAGAGTTCAATGCATGGGCCGATCCGCATGCCGTCGACGTCGCGATGAGCAGCGGCATCGCGCTCACGATGTACGGACTCAACCTCACACGCCAGGTTCGAATGGGCAGCACCCACGCGGTGGCCCTGCGTGACGCGGGAACGCCGACGTCGTTGCAAGCGGCCGACTTCTTGACCTTCTACGAGTCGCACAGCGCCAACGACGGTCTGGGCCAGCCGATGCACGACCCTTGTGCGCTTCTTGCTTTGACACACCCTGCACTCTTCCACATCGATGTGTCACCTATCGTCGCGCACACAAGCGATGACGAACGGCGTGGCATGACGGTGGAGAACAGCTCCGAAACGACGACCGGCACGCACCACAACATCGCACGCCGTGCCGACGCCCCATCGGTCATCGATCTGATCATCGACGCCGCCATTGACCCATCGCCAGCGCCATGAGCGAGGCGTTCAATTCCTTCGGTCCTGTCGAATGGTTCAGCGAGCAGTTCGCTGATCCGTCGGCGGCTTCGATGTTTCGTCTTGTGCTCGTCGTGTGGGCCGTTCTTGCTCTTGTGTCCATCATCCTCGATCGCTTTGGATCCCTGCTGCTCGGCCGTTCCCGACCACTCGCGCAGCACCCACCCGAGCGGGCTCGGGCGTGGCGCTGGGGTCGGCGCACTCCCCCAGGGAACTACTCGTTGTTGCCTCCCGGGATCGCAGGTGTGCCTCAACTCGAGCCAGAGATTTCGTTCGAGCGTCCGTTGGCGCTGCCAGCAGGCGAGGATCAACAAATCTCGCAGATGCCCGACGCCTCGACCGAACTCGATGACGAGGCATTCTGGCGGCTGTACGCAGACGACGCTGCGCCGATGTTCGGCTTTGAGAACGGAACACGGCTTGGAAAGGGATCTGCCCCAGAGCGGTACAACCCGGTCACCGGGCGAGTCGAGCAACTGGTCCGAAACGCGGATGGCTCCACCCCCTCGTGGTCGTGGGGTTCGGATGGGTCGTTGACCATCGGCAGCGAAGATCGTTGAATTCTGCACGCACCCTCGCAGATCGATTTCGCACGCAGCGCACGGACAGAATCCGGGTCGACGGCATCGAGGTCGTCTCCATGCTCGAGATCCAACTCGAACAAAGCGAGAGCGTCGAGCTGGTCGTCGAGCAATGCCGGGGTGACGTGGATCAGGCAATCAACGTCCGTTCCCCCGAACATGATCTCGTCGTTGCTACCAACCTCGAGCCCTCCGTGTCTGATGACGGCTTCGACGAAGACGATCTCGGGTCTGGCGTGGAAGTCGTGACCGTCGTAGTCAGCGACCGGTTCGCAACGGAACTCACTGGTTCGAGGAATCGCGCAGAAACACTCCAGCTCTGGAACTCGTGGTCGCTCGGACAGGGCCAACACTCGTGGACCGGAAACAGCGGCATCGTCCTGGAAGAGCTCGACGCACCGATCGGTGCCAGCCGTCGGGTGCGGCTGTGGTGTAGCGATGGCCTCGGTGACCCAGAGTTCGACGACTTGGTCGTCCTGGTGACCGTTGGTACTCGCCAGGATCCGGACGCAGAAGCACGATCGGTCGAAGAGGAATGAGCGGGACGTAGTACCGAATCCGCAGAATTCCTCTTGGGTGTTGTGCTTGTCCGATTCGAATGTGTCACACTAGCTATAGATTCTTTCCGGCCTGACCGAAGGTTGGGTAGGAACAATTCACAACAAGGAAAATTACATGAGCATGACCCAGACAAAGGCGTCTGGCGAACGACTCACGTTGATCTGCGAGACGAGCGGCGAATCTGTCACCCGTCACCAAGCAGACACGTGGTTGCGCCAGCGCCAAGTAGCGCAAACAGCACCCACAGCAGAGACACACGGTCTGGCCAGCTAAGCCATTCGACCATGGGCGTCTAGGTCACGCTTCCGTTCCATTCGTAGAGGACGGCATCTGTGGTTGGTGCGCGCCCAAGCACTCTCATAGCAGGGAACAACCAGGCGGCGAGCACCTCTATCTCGGCCGTATCGGGCCATTGAACGACGAGCCCTCGCCTCGGGTGATCCTGCGCTACCCGCGCGCCGTCAGGGACGAATAGCTGGGCCTCCCGTAATTGCCCCGCGGCCTTCACTCCTGCCTGATGCTGAATACCAACTTCGATCGGGCGTGGCCTCCGCCCAGGGGTCGCGGCCATGACCGTTGCTAGCGGATTCGCTGGACCCCGGGCCGAAAGGAAGCCGAACAACGCTGACTCCGGTGGTTGCTCGTCGCCCTCGACCGGCTCGAACGACAAATTGCACCACGAAGACTCCGCGTGGAGAACTCGCGCGAGTAGGTCTTCTGCTTGTGAGATGTCGTGCGCCGGGAAGCGGCCAGCGTGTGAGCCCATAGTCGTACGATAGGGCAATGACGAACCCTGCATCACTGCGCCTCGCTGCCGCGTGCATTCCCGTCCGAGAACGTGCGGGCCAGCGATTCGAGGTATTGATGGTTCGCCGAAACCAGAACCTGACTTTCGGAGGTTCGTGGACGTTCCCCGGCGGCGTGCTTGAACCCGCTGACGGACCGGTTCCTGAGGTAGCTGACGAGCAGACGCAGCAATGGGGCGGTCCATCGCTCCTGTCGACCGCGGCCCACGGTGCAGCACGAGAGACCGAGGAGGAGACTGCCCTCGTTGTGACGCTCCAATCGCTCGCCTGGTTCTCTCACTGGATACCTCCGACCATTGGCCCACCAAAGCGCTTTTCTACGTGGTTCTTCATCGCTCCCGAACACCGTGGCGAGATCGTCGTCGACGCGAGCGAAAACGACGAGGCGCGTTGGATCTCGCCTGGCGATGCGCTGAGTGCATCCCATGCTGGTGACTTTCCTCTCACGGTCCCCACGTGGGTCACGCTGGACGACTTGCAGAACAGGCAGTCGGTCGCTTCGCTCCTCGACTCGATCCTGACCCAAGGTGCGCAGTTTCACCACACGCGATCCGTGCCGTCAGACCGAGGTCGGGTGTTGTGCTGGGAAGGAGACGCCGCTTACGAGAACGGCCTCGCGGAAACACCGGGCCCACGGAACCGTGTGCTGGCGAGCAACGAAGGCGCGGTTGTCCAACGAATCAAGACCGAGCCCTGATCCGATGTCAGGTCAAGACGGAGTCGTGACCATTGTCGTTGTGAGTGAGCCGGTCAGACAGCGCGACCCAAAGCGGCAGCCGCACGGGTCTCGGCGACCTTGCGGCGGCCGATGATCGGCGTCGTAGGAGCGAAGCCAGC
>CAXMRH010000288.1:0-4898 GCA_964196045.1 uncultured Chthoniobacterales bacterium
TTCTTCTGGAAGATCAACGGCGTCCACACCACTGCAGTTGGTTATGCGGGCGGTCACACTCCGAATCCGACGTATGAGGAGACCTGCAGCGGGCGCACAGGGCACACGGAGGCCGTTCTCGTGGTCTACGACCCTTCGATCATCGATATCGACATCTTGTTTGCCACGTTTTGGGAGAACCACGATCCGACGACTGCGAACCGCCAGGGCAACGATGCCGGAACGCAGTATCGCAGTGCGATCTACTCGTCGACGGCCACACAGCGCGAAGCCGCGCTGGCGTCTATGGCCGCCTACCAGTCCAAGCTCACCGAAAACGGTTTCGGTCAGATCAGTACCGAGATTGCCGATGCGGGCGAGTTCTTCTATGCCGAGGACTACCACCAGCAGTACCTCGAGAAGAACCCTGGCGGGTACTGCAACCATGGTTTCTGTCAGGTGAGCTACACCTGAGAAGCACCTGAGCAGTTACACTTTCCGCTGGCTCGCCGACGTGACGTGAGCCGAGACCCACTCACGAAGAGGGAAGCGTTACATGTTCGATGATGAAGAGGAAGACAACGGATTCTTCCTCCTGTTTCTTGGTGTTCTCGCGGCGATCTTGCTCGTCGTGAGCGTCGTTGCCCGAAGTGGCGACGATCTGCCGGCGGCTACGGTCACCGGTGACCCGGTCGAGGAAGAGGCAACGACAACCACCGTGGCGGAAACGGCGACAACAGAAGCACCCGAGACAACGACTACTACAACCGAAGCACCGGCCACGACAGAGGCTGCGGCTCCCGAACCTGTGACGTTGTGGGATGCACTCGTCGATTCGGGTCAGGCAGTGCAGTTTGTGACGATCGGCGGCGTTCTTGGGCTCCAGGACGACCTCGAAGCCCTGACTGATGCAGATGGCAACCCCGTGCAACGGACGCTGTTCGCTCCATCGGACGAGGCGCTCGCAAAGCTCTCTCCAGCCGAACTCGGAGCGATCGCAGGTGACCCTGCCCTTGCAAATGCGGTCGTTGGTTATCACTTCCTCGATGGCGTCGTGACTGCTGAGGACGTCCTCGGCCTCGACGGTGAAACCGTGGTGACCCGTACCGGGCTTCCGATGTCGATCAGCGTCGTCGATGGCGAGGTCTTCCTGAACGGAACGATCAAAGTTACGTCGACGGACTTCGCAGCAGACAACGGCGTGGTCCACATCATCGACACGCTATTAACGCCGCCGACGGTCAATGAGGTCATTGGGCTCGAGAGCATCGAGTTCGAGGTGAGCTCTGCGGTGATCACACCAGGGGGCCAAGAGGAACTCCAGAAGGCCATCGCGTTTTTTGCCGAGAACGAGACGGTCAACGGAGTCATCGAAGGCTTCACCGACACCGACGGTTCCGAGGAGGGCAACCTTACGTTGTCGCAGTCCCGAGCCGAATCGGTCCTCGCTTTCCTTGTCGAGAATGGGATCGCAGAGGAACGGCTCACGGCGGTCGGCTTCGGCGAGTCGCAACCGGTCCTGGTCGATGGCGTCGAGGACAAGGCAGCCAGTCGACGTATCGAGTTCGAGGCTCGATAATTCCTAAAACCCTCTAAGAACAGCTCGGCCTCGCCCCGTGCGGGGCCGGGCTCTTCTACGTTTGTAGTCATGTTCGCACCCACCGATCCGACCACGCTCTTGCTCGCCGAAGACGATCAGAGCGTCCGGGAGGCACTTGAGCGTGCGCTGAAGTTCGAGGGGTACGACGTTCATGCCGTTGCTGACGGAGCGCAGGCTCTTGAAGCATTGCTCTCGATCGAGCCGGAAGTGATCGTGCTCGACGTGATGATGCCGATTGTCGATGGGCTGACTGCGTGCCGGCGAATCCGCGAGAAGGGCATCCGAACCCCCGTGCTCATGCTCACTGCCCGCCACGACGTGGCCGATCGTGTGGCGGGCCTCGACGCTGGTGCGGATGACTATTTGGTCAAGCCGTTCGATCTCGAGGAGCTGCTCGCTCGATTGCGTGCCTTGGTTCGCCGAGGCACCGTGGTCGAAAGCGACAACGAGGTCCTCGTCGTCGCAGACATGACACTCGACCTGGCACGCCGCGAAGTGCGACGCGGCGATGTGCCATTCGAACTCACGAAGACCGAGTTCGAACTGCTTGCACTGCTCATGCACAACACCGGCATCGTGCTGACCCGCGAAGTTATCTACGAGCGAATCTGGGGATATGACTTCGAGACCAACTCGAAGTCGCTGGACGTGTACATCGGGTATCTCCGGCGCAAGACCGAGCTCGACGGCCTTCCTCGCCTGATCCACACCGTGCGCGGCGTTGGATACACCGCTCGTCCCTAATGAGCCTTCGTTGGCGCCTCACCGCGGTGATCGGCGGAGTCGTAGCCTTGATGCTGTTCGGCGCGAGCTTTCTTGCGTATGTGAGCGCGGAAAGCGAGCTGAACCGACAAGTCAACGAGTTCTTGTTGACGCGCTCTCGAGAGACGGAAAGAGGGCTGGAGGCGGCAGCCAATCTGCCGATCGCTTCTCCCGAGAGCCTCGGATTCCAAGCGGGCACGCTCACCGCCCTCACCCGGGCCGATGCGAGCATCCAGATCGTGTCGGGAGAAGGCCGCCGCACATTGCTGATATCGGGCAGCCGCCTCCCCGTCACGCAGGCCGATGTCGATCTTGCGAATGTCGTGGCCACGGACGCAGTAGTCCGAGCGACGTTCGACCGAGACCTCGATGGTGCGCCGTACCGGATTCTTGTGTCGTCGAACACGTCAGGCGCACTCATGGTTGGGCGTTCGCTCGAGGATGTGGAGACAACGTTGGATGGACTGCGCGGTTGGCTTCTGCTGATCAGCATCGTGGGTTCGATGGCTGCAGCTTTTGTTGGTTGGGTCGTGGCAGATCGCGTGCTGCGGCCCGTAGCTCGTCTCGCTGCAGCAACCGAACAGGTCGCAGAGACTCGCAGATTCGACGCGGATTTGCGGGTCGAGGGGAGTGACGAACTCGGCGCTCTTGCCCGGAGCTTCAACAGCATGCTGTCGACGCTGCGCGCGTCACGAGAGCAACAAGAACGCCTCGTGCGCGATGCGAACCATGAACTGCGGACTCCGTTGACGAGTCTGCGGACCAACGTTGACGTGCTGCGAAGACGAGGCGATGTGCTGATGGCGCAGGAGCGCGAGTCGATCATCGAGGAGATGGATGCTGAGGTTCGGGAGCTGACGACTCTGGTCTCGGAGCTCGTGAGTCTCGCCACGAATTCGGCGACGATGTCTCCGGAGGAATTTGTCGAGGTCGATGTCGCAGAGCTCGTTCGTCAGGCTGCGGCGCGGACGATTCGCCGAACGGGTCGAGATGTCGTAGTCGACGCGCCTGACAGTGCTTGCGTGATGGGCGATCCAACCGGACTCGAACGCGCCGTGGGCAACCTGATCGGAAACGCAGTGAAATTCAGCCCGACGGACAAGCCCATTGAAATCGTCGTCAGCGCTGCTTCGGTGGAGGTCAAGGACCGCGGCCCCGGAATCGTCGAAGAAGAACAGGACCGCGTCTTCGACCGGTTCTATCGATCGGATCGCACGCGGACGATGCCAGGATCCGGGCTGGGGCTCGCGATCGTCGCCGAAGTTGCTGCTGCCCACGGCGGCGCCGTGCACGTTCGGAATCGATCTGGGGGCGGCGCGGTCGTCGGATTTGAGATTGCTCCCGACCTTCCGAACCGAATGTGACGACCAGTTCGTCAAACTGCAACACATTCGTAATACTCTGATTCAAGATTTCCGCGGTCGGTGCCGAAGAAGGGGTCGAAGACCACGGGACAGGGTGAGAATGGGCCTAAATAGAGCAGGAGCAGCACATCTGCTGCGTCGCGGCGCCATGGGTGGCACGACTGCGATGATCGATTCGTTTGTCGGTATGACCCGAGCAAACGCCGTCGATCGGTTGCTCGACACATCCTCGAACCCGGGTCTCCCGGGATGGGGACTGTTCGACTCGGGCGACGAGGATTGGCGCGCGCAGGAGAAGATGATCGAGTGGTGGGTTGATCGCATGATCACCGCTCCTCCGACCATCGAAGAGAAGCTGACGCTCTTCTTGCATTCGCACTTTGCGACAGGCCGCGAGAAGGTCGGGGACACTCGGCTGATCTGGGATCAGCATCTGGTTCTTCGCACCTTCGGCGAGGGGTCGTTCCGAACACTTCTCGACAAGATCTCGTTCGGCTCCGCCATGCTGATCTTTCTCGATAACGAGTCGAACGTGAAAGGTGCTGAGCAGGAGAACTTCGCCCGCGAGCTCATGGAGCTCCACACCGTGGGCAACGGCCGCTTCAGCGAAGAGGATGTCGTCTCGATGGCCCGAGCTTGGACGGGTCACAACACAATCGGCAGAACTCGCGAGAACAACTGGGAATACGACCCCCGTTACGTCTTCAAGGCAGAAGAACACGACAACGGCCAGAAGACGCTGTTTGACCTCACTCGAACCTGGGATGCGAAGGACACACTCGACGAGTTGTGTTTCGGAGTGAAGGCCAGGGAAACATCGGACTTCATTTCCCGAAAGGTGTTCCAGTTCTTCGTCCACACCAACCCATCACAAGCCGTCGTCGACGACCTCGCCGCCGGATTTCGAGCGAGCAGCCTGAATATCAAGAGTCTGGTCAAAGCGGTATTGCTGCACGACGAGTTCTGGGATCTTGAGTCTCGGTACGCGCTCATCAAGAGCCCCGTCGAGTACATGGTCGACATCATGCGTAGAACGGGCCTTCGGAGCAACGACGACAGCGTTCGATGGCGCATGGAGGGCATGGGAATGACCTTGTTCGACCCGCCGACGGTTGCAGGCTGGGGCCAGAACGACTTCTGGCTCAGTACGGCGACGGCCTGGGCGAAGTCGCGGTTCACGAACCACTTGAAGT
>CAXMRH010000289.1:0-12157 GCA_964196045.1 uncultured Chthoniobacterales bacterium
GATCGAAGGGTCGTAGACCACGAGAACGGCCTCCGTGTGCCCTGTGCGCCCGCTGCAGGTCTCCTCATACGTCGGATTCGGAGTGTGACCGCCCGCATAACCAACTGCAGTGGTGTGGACGCCGTTGATCTTCCAGAAGAATCGCTCCGCACCCCAGAAGCAGCCCATGCCGACGACGATCTGCTCCATCCCGTCAGGAAACGGAGGCATCATCGCAGTGCCCAACACGAGGTGTTGAGCAGCAACTGGCATCGATTCGCTTCGTCCAGGAAGGGCATCGGTGGCACTGATCATCTCTGGCTCGCGTCGAAAGAACATGGCAACAGCCTACGGAGTCTCACTATGCGCATGGCTGGCGAAGCTCAAGCGTTCCCCGCTTGTTCACGAAGTTCGCGCTTGAGCACCTTGCCATTTGCGTTCTTCGGAAGGGGCTTGTCGTAGACGAACACGTGGGCAGGAACCTTGAACGAGGAGAGGGACTCCCTCGCGAACGCCTGGAGCTCGCTGCTGTCGAGCGCCGATCCTGCAACCGGATACACGGCGACGGCAACCTCTTCGCCGAGCCGCTCGTGTGGGACGCCGAAGACTGCGCACTCACGCACACTGGGGTGTCTGGCGATGACGGCCTCGACCTCGGCAGAGCCAACGTTCTCGCCACCGCGGATCACGATATCCTTCGCCCGGTCGACGATCGAAACGAATCCATCCTCGTCGATCGTCGCGATATCGCCCGTGTGGAACCAGCCCTCCTGGTCGATTGCGTCTGCGGTTTCCTCTGGCTTGTTGTGGTACTCGACGAACACGTGTGGCCCGCGAATAAGCAATTCCCCCCGTTCGCCCGCCAGCTGTTCGTTACCGCTGTCGTCGACGACCTTCATCTGGCCAACGCGAGGCGCAACTCCGGCCGAGCCTGGCTTTTCGCTGTAGAACATCCCGCCGTTCGCAGTAGCGATGCCGCTGACCTCGCTCAGGCCGTACCCCTGCGTCGCCTGCGCGTTCTCGACCTGTTCGTTGACCATGTCGACCATATGCGGCGGATTTGGTGCGCCACCACTACCCATTGACTTGAGCGTCGATGTGTTGCGCGTCGCGAAGTCTGGCGAGGCGAGCATGTCCATCGTCATGGTGGGCACACCCGTGAAACTCGCAACCTTCTCGCGCTCGATCAGTTCGAGTGCCTTGGATGCATCCCACTTATACATCAACACGAGCTTTCCTCCTATCGCCGTGATCGGGAGCATGACGCAGTGAGAGCCCGTTACGTGGAAGAGCGGCACAGCCACGAGCATCACGTTCTGAGGTGCCGAGTCAACCGCTCCGGCGGCAGCGAGCGGGTCGCCACCCCGCGCGGAAACCTCGGCTAGGCGCATGCCGAGGGTCAGCACCACCATGTTGAAGTGGTTCGTGACCACATTACGTTGCGAGTGCACGACACCCTTGGGAAACGCGGTGGTGCCAGACGTGTACACCATGGCTGAACGGTCGTCGGGCCCGAACTCGACGTCGGGAATGGTCTCTGCGCCCGCGAGATCTTCCCACTTGATCGATCCACTGGGCAGTTCGCCCTCGGACCGCACGACGACCATCGTCATATCGATCCCTGCAGCAGAGATCGCATCGACATTTTGTGTGAGCGAGTCGTGGCGAGGCTGGTCGACGATCATCACCGCCGAACCGCTGTCGGTCACGCCATAAGTGAGTTCTTCCCCGTTCCCGGAGGAATTCATCTGGACAGCAACTGCACCCGCCATCTGGATAGCCCACCACCCGAGAATCCACTCCGGATAGTTCCGCAGAGCCAGCCCAACGCTGTCTCCGGGCTGCACTCCCAAATCGTCGATGAGCGCGTTCGCCACCTGCAGGACTCGAGCTCGTGCCTCGCCATACGTGATGCGCTCGTCTTCGTAGACAAGGTAGTGCGCGGCGTCGTCGGCCTTGATCGCCATCCAGAGCTGTCGCACCTGTGGCGGTGCGTGCGTATAGCCGGTGTACGACAGGCCCCGGACTTCGATCTCCCCAGTCTCGAATGGTGACCCCGGCCCGTTCAGTACATCGAAAACTCCGTTGATATGTGCGACTGCTGACATCCGACGATCATCTCATGCACACCGCTCGGCGACCACCTCAGTGGTCGTGTCATTCGTGGCCAGGAACTCCAAGATCTCCCGACCGCCAACCGCATATCCGCGGGGAATACCATTCCGATTTTTCGAGTGGATGAGACCGATGACATCTCGATCATTGATGAAGAGTCCACTTCCCGAATCACCCTTGCGGATCTCAGCATTGATTCGTAGTCCACGAAACACCGATTCTGTGTCTCGGAACACGCCATCCCAGTTCACGGTGACCCGCGCATCGACGACGAACTCCACCTCGTTGACGATCGGCTCGCCAGCTTCGGAACGAATCCCGACTGCGACGCCATCCACCATCGGTATGTCCGTGACGAGGTTCACCGGTTCGAGGACAGCGTCATCGAGACGAAGCACCGCGAGATCAACATCGAGGTCGAAACCCACGAGCGTTGCACGAATCTCCGTCCCGTCCATCAGCAACACCGCGAGCGTGTCGCTATCACGTCCGGTCACGAGGTGCCCGCTGGTCACTACCAGATCAGATTCGACGGCGAACCCAGACCCGAACGCTGGAGCCCCGCAGCCAAATGCCACGATTCGAACGATGGAGTCGGTCACTTCGTCGATCGATGGACGGCCGATGGGCCCGGAGGGATCTGCACTCGAACTGTACGGTCCCACCGACACCGCTGGATCGGCCGTGCTCGAACACGCTCCGAGGATGATTCCAAGCACGACCACGACCGTCGCAAGGCCAGGCAGATCTGGTCCCTTGGACAGCGAAATATTCACGTTTTGAGGTACCTCCGAGGGCTAGACCCTAGCGCTCTACCGTCCTCGATTAGAGTCGACCCATGCGCAACTCCTGGGCTCGAGCGTGGCTGGCGGCCATCATCTTGCTGATCGCCGCGAGCGCGATTGCGCAGGGTCAACACTCCCGATTGCTCGAAGTCGAAGAGCCTGTCATGGAGTGGCTCCTCGATGACACCGACACCAGCGGCTGGGAGCGGGCTGCCACACTCGGAGCACCATGGCTGCTCGTCACCGGCACGATCCTGCTGACTGGAATTGCCCTGTTCCTAGAATGGCGCGTCGGTGTGGCCGTCGTAGTAACCACTCTCTTCGGATGGTTGTTGAGTTCCGTCGTACAAGACATCGTCGATCGACCCGCGCCGACTGACGACGGAGTGCTCGGATCCTTTCCGAGCACAACAATCGTGCAGGCCGGCGTGTTCTGGGGGCTGGTCGCGCTGATGATCTGGTGGGTTGGCGCACCCAAACTCGTCTGGCAGATCGTCCTGGAACTTGCAATCGTGGCCACGCTGCTCGTCTCTGTCGACCTGATCCTGTCGGGCGAACAATGGCCGAGCGATGCCATCGGATCGGCGCTGGTGATCGCCGTGTCTCTCATCACGGCGGCGATCGTGTTCGAAGCGTTGCCACCAAAGCTCCCCTGGATGAAACCCGCTGTGGTGCAGGAGACCGCCACGGCTCTATGAAACGTCGTCGGCCACGTCTTGGCAGCGCCCTGATTGCTGGTCTCGTCTGTCTCGCAGGCTGTTCGAGTGATGAGCCAACAGGTCTGTCCAGCGAGCCGGAGACAGGCCTGAGCGACTCGACGGTGAGCGAGACGACGCCGATCGCCGATGAACAATCCAGCGGAGAAGCATCGGGTGAGGCCACCGGCAGCGAGGACTTCCCGGACATCATCGGCGTCCAGGCAACCCGCGGCGATGATGGGACGTGGCGCTTCGATGTCACGGTCTCGTCGCCATACGACAGTCCGGAGCGTTATGCCGACGCATGGAGGGTCCTCGGGCCTGACGAAACGGAATTGGGCATTCGAATCCTCACCCACGATCACGCAAGCGAACAACCGTTCACACGTTCACAAGGTGGTATTGCGATCCCGGACGACGTCATCGCCGTTACTGTCCAGGGCCGCGACCTCGAAAATGGTTGGGGTGGCGGAACCCTCGACGTGGAGCTGGGCTGAAACACTGACGCTGCACGGTCAACGACTACGAAGTGCCTCCAGGGCCTCGTCGGCATGCACGTTTGCACCCGTCTCCGACGATGTTTTCGACAAGATCGTCTGATCGACGTCGATCACGAAGGTCACTCGCTTACCGGGCAATGGTCCCCATCGGTGTGTGCCGAACTGCTTGAGCACCGAACCACCGGTGTCACTCAACAACGGATAGTCGAGCGCGTTCTCGAGTTTGAACTCCATCTGCAGATCCACCGGATCTGCGCTGATTCCCACTCGCTGAGCCCCGAGTTCCTCGAACTCGCCCGCTACGTCACGGAAATGACAGCTTTCCTTCGTTCAAAGGGGAGTTTTTGCCTTGGGGTAAAAGAACAGCACGACGGGGCCACTCTCAAGGAGTTCGTAGAGGCTGAGCGGTTTGCCCGTTTCGTCCAGTGCGGTGAAGTCGTCGACATGGTCGCCAATATTCATGACGCCACGGTATCCGCAGCAGAGGCGACGGGCCGTGCTCGTAGTTCGACCTCGATCGTGGCCGTGTACAAACCTTCGTCCTCTCGAGCATCCGGAGCGTCGTGACGGACGATGTCGACGTGGCGCTCGATCGGGCCGTGGTCAATGAGCCCAGCGCAGCGATCGATCAGCAGCTCCGTTGCAGCTTCGGCCGCTCGATCTTCCGCGAGATTGAGGGCATCGGTGGCACTGGACAGTGCGTCGATTCCAGCGCCACTGATGACTCGAAACAGTCCGGGGCCGTCGGTATGCACCTCCGCACGACTCCGGACCACCACGTGTCCCACAGCGGCACCAATCGCATTCGCAACAGCGAATTCTTCGGGGAGAACCAGCTCTGCACCACATCTCCTCGCCACTTCGCCATAGAAGACGGCGGCGGGACCACCGACTGCCACGATCGGGTCCGCTGGTGAAAGTCGCACCGTGACTCGCCCAACGCTCTCGGTGCCCGCGACAACAGCATTGAGGACCGGGTTGGCGAGCACGTCGATGACATGGTCATCGAGCGCTACTTCGAGCACACACGCCGCGCTGCGTCGCACCGTCTCGGACCACACACGCTGTGCGAAGTCCTCCGCAGGCTCGCCGGTGTACCAGGACATGAGGTCGGCACCCGCCTTGGCGCCGGCGGTAGACCAGTTGTCCTGAAGACCGAGCACGTGTGCGGCATCGGAAGGCGTGAATCCAGCCACCTGCACGACACCCTTGTCGACCAGCGCGTTGAGTGCGCGTCGGTCAAGTGCCCCGGCGGCGACGTGGTGCAGGGCGCGGGGCCCGTCGCCCACCCGGTCGAGCACTCGCCGTTCGATGTTGCTCAACCCATCAGCGGTGTCGATTCCCCTCACCTTCACCACGAACGCCGCCGCGCTGTCTCGAGGTGGCGGCTCGAAGAGATCCGTGCCAAGCATCTGAACGATCCTCGGATGATCCACGGCGAGGAGCGACAACGGGATCCGCCGTTGAGGGCCGACGCTGATGTCCACACGATCGGTGTGTACCTCGCTATCGCCGCCGAGACCGGTCGTGCGGACGTCGATCGCGTTGACCATCGTCCGCCAACCACCGATGCGGGCGCCGTCGGAAACCAACCTGGGGCGACCATTTCGCAGGAGTCCGACGTCCGTCGTGGTTCCGCCGATATCGGCGAGCACGAAGTCATCCAATCCCGTAAGTGCTGCCGCTCCGACGATCGAGGCTGCAGGCCCCGAGAGCACCGTTTCGATTGGGCGGCGGGCGACCGAGTCCGCGGCAGCTAACGATCCATCACCCTTCGCGACCATCACAGGAGCTTCGATCCCCAGCTCTTCGAGCGAGCGCTTCACGGCCTCCACCAGATCCGAGATTCGTGACAGCAACCGAGCGTTGAGGGCAGTGGTGAGGGCGCGCCGCGGCGCATCGAGGGACTCGCTCAACCCTGAAGAAACGGTGACCGGAACCTCCGTCTGTTCCACGACGAGATCACGCAGGAGGTGCTCATGGCTTGGGTTGCGTACAGCGAAGGTGGAGGCAACGGCAACCGCTCGGACTTCTGATCCGTGAGCTGCGATGGCCGCTGTCGCACCCTGGAGATCGAGCGGCGCGGTCTCCGTCCCGTAGTGGTCGTGACCACCATCGAGGCGAACAACCACCGCATCTCGAAACGAGTCCTGGATACCCGTTCGAGCCACCATCGCGTCGTCGAATCCGACAAGGAACACAAGAATGGGACTCCCGTGGCCCTCCACGACCGCATTAGTTGCGAGCGTCGTCGACATGGAGACGAGCGCGACGTGCTCAGGCTCGAGCGCCTCGGAAATGGCCGTCATCGCATTCGAAACGCCCTCGGCAAGGTCGTGTCTCGTCGTCAACGCCTTTGCCGAGCACAAGACGCGATGTGTATCCGCGTCAAGCAGCACTGCGTCGGTGTAGGTGCCCCCGGTGTCGACACCGAGGAGAAGACGAGGATTCGATGGAGTCACGGCGCACAAGCGTGGCAGACTTTCGAGCCATGGTCGAAGCGCTAGGGAATCCACGGCTGCAAGGTTTCGGTACAACGGTGTTTGCGGAGATGAGCGCGCTCGCCGTCAAGACCGGAGCAGTGAACCTCGGTCAGGGGTTCCCGGACGAGGATGGGCCGCGCGAAGTCGCTGAAGCGGCGGCCCATGCCGTGCTCAACGGGCCCAACCAGTACCCACCACTACCGGGCCAGCCAGACCTCCGGGCGGCTGTCGCCGAACACCAACTTCGCTTTTACGGCCTCGGCTATGACCCGGACACCGAGGTCCTCATCACGGCAGGCGCGACAGAAGCCATCGCTGGTTCGATGCTCGGCTTGTGCGACTACGGCGACGAGGTGATCACCTTCGAACCGAGCTACGACAGCTATTCGGCCTCGATTGCTATGGCTGGTGCGGTGAAGAAGACCGTGCTTCTCGACGTCCCGAACCATCGACTCGACCCAGACGCCCTTCGAGCTTCGGTGTCCAACAAGTCCCGAGTGATCCTCCTCAACACTCCGCATAACCCAACCGGGAAGGTCTTCACCCGGGCGGAGCTCGAAGAGATCGCCACCGTCGCTATTGAAAACGACCTCGTCGTGGTCAGCGACGAGGTCTACGAGCACATGGTCTTCGATGGTGAACACATCCCGATCGCGGGCCTACCGGGTATGCGTGACCGCACGATCACGATCGGGTCGGCTGGCAAGACGTTCTCCTTCACTGGATGGAAGGTCGGATGGGTCACCGCGCCAGCACCGCTTCGCAACGCAGTCATGGTCGCGAAGCAGTTTCTGACCTTCGTCAACGCGGCCCCGCTCCAGCCAGCGGTAGCCGTCGGGCTACGACTCGATGATGCCTACTTTGAGGGGCTTCGCTCCGGCCTGCTCGCAAAGCGCGATCATCTTGCGGAGGGACTCACCAAAGTGGGATTCGATGTGCTCCACACACAAGGCACCTACTTCTTAACTGCAGACATCACCTCGTTCGCGACTCGGCACGCACTGCCCCCGTCGAGCATCGACTTCTGCCTGGCCCTCCCCGAAGCAGCAGGAGTGGTCGCCGTCCCGAGTGAAGTCTTCTACGAGACGAAGGAAGCGGGGCGGCGTCTCATTCGCTTCGCCTTCTGCAAACGATTTGAGGTTCTCGATGAGGCGCTCACAAGGCTGGCCGCGTTCGCGGACTGATCAGGCAGCCCGGCGTCGCCGACGTGGCCGGCGCTCGCCACGTCCGGAACCGTTGCTTGGATCGTCGTCGGGACGATTCGGACCCGGCGCGGCGATTCGCGGCGCTGGGATCGTCCCGTCCATCACCTGCCGCATCAGTTTCAAGTGCTCGGTTGATGTACCACAGCAGCCGCCAATGATCGTCGCCCCCGCGTCGATCATGCGCTGTACATGGGCGCCCATGACCTCGGGTGATCCGCTGTACTCGAGCCGATCACCACGAAACTCGGGGACACCAGCATTCGATTTGGAGATGACCGGTGTGTCACCGGCACCGGCACAGATCTCGACAACCGCAGCTTCAGTCTCCGCGATGTTGTTGCCGCAGTTGGCCCCGATCGCCGCAAGTCCGAGCTCGGTCATCCGCTGCGCTGCTGCCTGGCCAGTCACGCCCATCATCGTCCGACCTGCCGTGTCGAAACTCATCGTCGCTGCGATCGGAAGGTCTGAGCCGCGCCGCGCTCCGTGGACCGCCGCTTCGAGTTCATCGAGGCTCGACATCGTCTCGATCCACAAGATGTCGGCCCCGCCAGCGGTGAGTCCCTCGGCCTGAGCTTCGAAGGCGGAACTGCACGTCTCGGGAGTCATTTCTCCCATTGGCACCAGTAATTCACCCGACGGGCCCATCGAACCGGCAACGATGACTTGACGTTCACTCGCCTCCGCAGCTGCTCTGGCTACTGCGGCTGCCGCTGCGTTCAGCTCGACGACTCGATCGTCGAGACGGTGCAGCTTGAGCCGAAACGCGGTGCCGCCGAACGAGTTCGTGAGAATGATGTCCGATCCCGCATCGATGTAGCTCGTGTGGACCGAGGTGATCGTGTCGGGCATGTCGACGTTCCACGCCTCGGGTGGGTCGCCTGCGGTCAGGCCGCGAGCGAACAGCTCAGTGCCCATGGCGCCGTCAACGAGCAGCGTCGAGCGTTCCGAAAGGAGTTCGTTCAATATCGACATCTCTTCATTCTGGCGCGAGGAGTCGAAGACCGTGAAACTTCGGTCGTGTCATTCCCGACTGCAGGTCGCGGAGGGTTCCGGAAACGCCCTATCGAGCAGCACGTCGTGCACAACATCGTTCACGCAGCTGTTGGACGGGTAGACCGTGTGAGCCGGGTGGTCGACCTCGAGAAGCACCCCATTCGACAGAATCTCGTTCGCCAATTCCACGGACTCACCGAACGACGTCACGGGATCTGATCTGTTTCCAATGACCAGGATAGGAACACCCCCGCCATCGAACGGCACGCCGAGCGCCCGAGGAGCGATCAGGTCATAGAACGGACACGTGGAGGTCAACTCGCCCTCGATCGCGGCGAAGAGTGGATAGTCGGCGTTCAACTGGTCTTCGAGCGCGAAGAACTCGGCATCTGCTTCGAGCCGACCGCGTCGGTCGTTCTCAGGCTGCAACGCCCAGCTGTCGAGGCAGTTCACATGTGCGGTGAAGTTGGCCGCGCCAGGATCGTCGCCGAGTTGAAACTCCGCGAGATCCACGAACAAGGAGGGATCATCTCGTTCCAAAAGATCGGCGAGGGCGGACCACAACTGCGGCCACGACGCCTCGCTGTACAGCGGAGTGATCAAACCGAGGAACCCGGCGTCGGGGTTGTCCGCCATTGCCTCGTTGACCAGGTCGAGCTTCTTGACGGCATCGAAGTAGTACTGCTGGGGGTCTCCTCTATTAAAGATCGGGCACGCCTCATCGGCACACGCATCGAGTGCTTCCTCCAGCAGGGCGTACAGCGGGTCGATCTCCTCTCGAGCTGAGGCCAGTCGTTGATCAGGCGTGCCGAGTTCGTCGATCGGGTTGTTTGCGCCGTCGATCACCATTGCTCGTACCCGGTCAGGAAACAAGGTCGCGTACCACGTACCCAGGATCGAGCCGTAGGAGTAACCGAGGTAGGAGATCTGGTCCTCCCCGAGAGCCTCTCGAATTTGGTCCATGTCGCGGGCGACGAAACCGGTGTGCAGGCGTCCAGCGACCTTCCCCATCGACGCGGTACAGAGTTCGACGGCGTCCTCGGCAGCGGCGATCTCCTCGGGCTCGTCGACCAGATCCACGACATCTGCAAGCAACTCGAGCTGTTCGCCGGATGTTCCGCACTCGAAGAACGGCCCCGAGTCACCAACGCCTCTCGGGTCGAAACCCACGATGTCGAAATTGTCGGTGAGCTCGGTTGGGAAGACGCCGAACGCGAACGCCTCCGCGAGCTCGGTCCCGGGAACTCCCGGTCCGCCGGGGTTGACCAAAAGTACGCCAAGTGAACGGTCGGTATCGGCGGCTCGAAGGATGTTGATCGCGATCGAGACGGTGCCTGCGCTCTCGTCGTCATAGTCGGCGGGGACTTCGATCGACGCACACTCCATGGAACCACAGAACTCCCAGTCGATCGTCGATTCGAGAGGTAGGGGTGCAGTTGATGTCGTACCCGCGATCGTGGAAGGTGGCGGTTCGTTGGAGGTCGGCGACGAACCAGTCGTGGCTGCTGGCTGCTCGATGCGCGGCTCGTCGTCGGAAACACACGCCGCGGCCACCAAAGCAACCAAAATCGTGACGAGAAGAAACCGTCGTGGACGAACCAAGATCTCAGACACCTAAAGCGAATGGCGTTGGAAGAAGTCCCACGCGATCGCCGTCGCGTCGACGTCAAGGTTCGTCACACCGAGTGAGGCAATTTCCGACGAGATTACCGAACCGGGCCAGGTGTTGCCGCCCCCGTCGATGGTGTAGAAACCCATCTCGTTGTCTGCCGCACATCCGCTGTACACGGTGAGAGTCACCGACTCGGACACCGCGGTGTCGCTTGACTCAGTGCATCCGAAATCATCGGCAAACTCGGCGAACTCGTCCGGCATCACCTGTTCAAAGAACTTGGCATCCTCGCCATCACCGGAAAGGGCCGTCTCTCCGCTGCCCCGAAAGGGAACGACCGTGTCGTCGGTTCCGTGGAACGCAAGATAGGGCACCGGACGCGTGGGCCTGCACGAGTCGTTGTGGGTCACGCCTGCGACGGAAACCGCAGCTGCGATTCGGTCGCCCAACTCGCACACCAACGTGGAGGTGAACAAGGCCCCGTTCGACATTCCGGTCGCATAGACCCGGTTCGAATCGATGCACACATTGGCAGCCACGTGATCGAGAAGGTCGAGGACCATTTCGATGTCATCTCGTTCGGCCGTATCGAACTGTGGGAGCTCCCAGGACGCACGATCGTCTGGGGGAACGTTCACTCCGGTCGGCTCGATTGCAAGAAAACCTTCAGCTTCAGCTAGGGCGGACAACCCGCTGAATACAGCCTGCTGGGCTCCGTTGCTGCCGATTCCGTGGAAGTCGAGCACCACCGCAAGTGGTGTGCCGTCGTAGGTGCTCGGGACCGTCCATTGATACTGGTACTCGAGACCGCCAGATTGGATCACGCCCGTTTGCAGCCCGACCGCCAGAGGCCCGAGTGTGGAACAGTCCACCTCGAGAGGTGGGCGAACCTCGCGAGGTACGACGACTTCTTCGCTGTCCACGGTCGTCGTTGTGTCGGGCTCGTCGACAACCGAGGTGCTGTCGTCGTCATCAACTTCCGCAGCATCGTCCCCGGTTGCGACCGTATCTGCCGTCTCGGCCTCGCTGTCGGAATCCTCGACAACTGCAGCCTCGGTTGAATCGGTAGCGGGCGAATCCGCGACCTCTGCGTCGGATCCGCAGGCCGTGGCGACCAATGCGAGCGCGATCAGGATTGCTCGGGTGGCCATCAGCCCATGTTATTCGTCGACGATGGTCAACAAGCCGATCACCGAGGCGACGAGCGGCACGATGAACCCACTGAAGCCGGTCACGAAGGCCAACATCAGTCGACCTCAATCGTCGTTGCGGCCGAACTGCTCCCCCGTGACACGATGATCTCGCCCACGTTCAGATCGAGGTCGAGTTCGAGCTTGTGATCGTCCTGGGAAAGGGTTCTTCTTGGGTTGATTCCATCGTCGTTCGACCCGAGCACTGTGACGTCGCCGAGATCGGACTGTGCGTCGACCATCACCTGAACCTCTTCGGGAAGGATCACTTCGATCCGTCCGAGGTCTAGGTCGATGTTGATCTCCACAGGAGATTCCACATCGACATCGTCGAAGTCGACGTTCCGTAGGTCGAGACGGATCTGTCCGACATCCTCGGTGATCGTCGCGGGTATCTCGGCAACGGTCGTCGGGCGATAAACATATTCCTGGTCGTCGAAGTCGAAGTCGCCGTCCGTGATCACGGCGATGAAGATCAACGGAATCGCAACGATGGCCAGCAAGAGAAGGGCCAAGAATCCGAACAGCCCGAAGAGGCCGATGCGGCGGCGACGGGATCGCTTCGGCACCGGTTGTGGTGCGAAGGGGGGCCCAGGA
>CAXMRH010000290.1:0-12754 GCA_964196045.1 uncultured Chthoniobacterales bacterium
GCTGACATGCGCCAAGACGTTCCTCGACGGTTGTCGGTCGATCGGGATCCCCGTGATCCATGCATACGTGACGCGTCGCCAAGAGGAACTCGATGCCGGCATTCACACCGGCGGGCTTGCGTACAACATCGTCGGCCGCGACATCGATGCCTCACAAGCTCCTCACCTGCCGGGCAGAACAAGGGGCGACCGAGTCGTCGGCTCCCCCGAATCCCAGGTGCCCGCAGAGCTGGTCGAGCCGAGTGACGTGCACGTGACCACCAAGAAGAGTCTCGACGGATTTAGCGGCACCGACCTCGAATTTCTGCTGCTTCGGACCTACCGGGCAAAAAACGTCCTGCTTAGTGGCATCAACACCGACACGTGCGTCTACTCGACCACCTTCACAGCAGCGAACCTTGGGTACACGCCAGTCGTCGTGTCGGATTGTGTTGCGAGCATGCGTGGAAACGACAGTCATGAGATGGCGCTCGAGCTGATGGCCCGATCGATCGCATGGGTAATGCCAAGCGACCAGATCCTGAAATTGCTCGCGTCAGGCTGAGGCGGAATGCGATTTGCGTGCGATACAGGTGGAACGTTCACGGACTTGATCGTCGAAGACGACCAAGACCGATTGCACATGTACAAGGCCGCCACCACACCGGCCGACCCGGTGAAGGGCGTTCTCGACGCGTTGGCTCTCGCAGCGGGTGACATGGATCTCTCGCTGGCCGAGTTATTGGGCCGAGGCGAGATGTTGATTCATGGCACCACCCATGCGATCAACGCCATCATCACTGGCACGACTGCGAGAACGGCCTTCCTCACGACCGCTGGTCATCCCGACATTCTCGTACTGCGCGAAGGGGGACGGATCGAACCCTTCAACTTCGTGGCCCCCTACCCCAAGCCATACATACCCCGAGCCCTGACCTTCGAGGTGCCCGAACGGATCAACAGCGCTGGCGCAGTTCACACGCCACTCGACGAAGCAGCGGTCGTGGCCATCGCCGATGAACTGCGGGCCCAGTCGGTCGAGTCGGTCGCGGTGTGTCTGTTGTGGTCGATCTCCAATCCAATGCATGAGCTTCGCGTCGGAGAGTTGCTCGACCAGCACCTTTCGGGTGTGCCTTTCACACTCTCGCATCGGTTGAACCCGGCATTGCGCGAATACCGCAGAGCCTCGTCCACGGCCATCGACGCGTCGCTCAAACCACTGATGGGCCGCTATCTCGGTGGGCTCACCGAGCGGCTTGCCGACGCTGGCTTTTCAGGACGGACGCTAGTGCTGACGTCGCAGGGCGGCATGCTCGATGCTGGCGACGTGGCGCAGAAACCGATCCACGCGATCAATTCCGGCCCGTCCATGGCGCCGATTGCAGGGCGCCACTACGCACGCAGCGACTCGGACGCGCCGAACGTCATCATCGCCGACACAGGCGGTACAACCTACGACGTCAGCCTGGTGCGTCAGGGACGAATCCCGCTGACCAAAGAGACGTGGATCGGTCAGCCCTTCCGCGGCCACATGACGGGCTTTCCATCGATCGACATCAAGAGTGTGGGCGCAGGCGGCGGTTCGATCGCCTGGGTCGATGCCGGCGGTCTTCTGCACGTGGGCCCGCAGAGCGCAGGCGCTGTGCCAGGGCCAGTGTGTTACGACGCCGGTGGCACCGAGCCGACGATGACCGACGCCTGTCTCACGCTCGGGTATGTCGATCCCGACAACTTCCTCGGCGGAACGATGCAGCTCGACTCGGCTGCGGCCGCCAGGGCCATCGAGGAGAAAGTGGCAGGACCGCTCGGCATCTCGTTGCTGGACGCGGCCGGAGCGATCGTCAGTGTGGCCACCGAAAACATGGTCCAGGCGATCGCCGACATCACTGTCAATCAGGGGATCGACCCAGCCGACTCCGTGCTGATCGGTGGCGGGGGCGCGGCAGGTCTGAACTCGGTGGCTATCGCACGCCGTCTCGGTTGCCCGAATGTGATCATTCCCGAGACCGGCGCTGGCCTGAGCGCTGCGGGCGCGTTGATGTCCGATCTCACTCATGAGTATCGGGCGACGTTCTTCACCACGTCGACGGAGTTCGATGACGAAGGGGTCAACCGCCTGCTCGAGGAACTTCGCGCACAGTGCCAAACATTCGTCGACGGCCCCGGGTCGGGAGCCGAGAGCCATGACATCGAGTACACGGTCGAGGCGCGCTACGCATCACAGGTTTGGGAGATCGAAGTGCCACTCATTGACAGTGCCTTCGCCAACGCTGAGCAGCTGGCGAAGTTGGTCGAAGACTTCCATGCCACCCATGAACAGATCTTCGCAATTCGTGATCCCGGTTCCGTCATCGAATTCGTCGGCTGGACGGCAACAGCGCGATGCCGCGTGAGTGCAAGTGATCGCGGACGTCTACAAACCAGCGGAGGTCGCTCGGTGTCGGGTACACGCACCATCTATTTCGTAGGCGTCGGGGAAGTCGACGCGGCCCTCTACGACTTCGAGACCATGGATTCGAGCGTGGTGTATCGGGGTCCGGCGATCATCGAATCGCCGTTTACAACAGTCGTCGCCGACGCGGAGACGACGTTTCAGCGCACCGCGACCGGCAGTTTGCTAATGCAGCCATGAGCGACAGCAGCATGAACGATCAGCTCGATGGAGCACAGCTCGCCATCCTGGCCAATCGCCTCGAAGGCATCTCGAGCAAGATGGGAAACACGCTGCTGCGCACCGGGCGCTCGGGGGTGTTGAACCGAGCGAAGGACTTCTCGTGCTGCATTCTCACCGCCGATCACGAACTGTTGTCGGTCGCCGAAAGCTTGCCGATTCATGTGCTTTCGGGGCCTGACATCATGGCGGCATCGATGGTTGAGTTTCACCCCGAGCTCCACAGAGGTGACGCGTTCTTGCACAACTCGCCGTACCACGGGTGCTCTCACCCAGCCGACCACACGATCATCATGCCGGTGGTCGACGACGACGGAATACATCGATACACCCTGCTGGCGAAAGCGCATCAGGCCGATATCGGCAACTCGATTCCCACCACCTATCACGGCACAGCGCGCGACGTCTACGAAGAAGGCGCGCTCATCTTTCCCGCTGTGAAGATCATGAGCGACTACGAGACGATCGACGACATCATTCGCATGTGCAAGATGCGAATACGTGTGCCCGAGCAGTGGTACGGAGACTTTCTGGCCATGCTCGGATCAGCCCTCATCGGCGAGCGCGAACTGCTGGCGCTCGGCGCCGAAGTCGGCTGGGACACGCTGGAGACCTTCACGGGCCAGTGGTTCGAGTACTCCGAGAAGCGCATGATCGATGCGGTGCGCGAGGTCCCTGCTGGCGTCCATACCGCGCACTCGACCCACGATGCGATCCCCGGAACACCCCCTGAAGGCATCCGGGTCACCTCCACCGTGACTGTCGACCCCGAAGCAGCGACGATCGATGTCGACCTGCTCGACAACGCAGACCAGATGCATTGCGGACTCAACGTGTCCGAGGCATGCACTCGTACAGCGGCCTACATCGGTGTCTTCAACTCGATCGATCACACCGTCCCCAAGAATGCAGGATCCCTGCGCCGCATTCGTCTTCACCTGAAAGATGGCGGCGTCGTCGGGATCCCCCGCCACCCGATCAGCTGTTCGGCATCGACCACCAACCTGGCAGATCGGATCGTCTCGGCGACCCAACGCGCCATGGCAGAACTCGGCGACGGTTTCGGCATGGGCGAGGTCGGTTGTTTCTGTCCGCCGTCGACGTCCGTCGTTTCGGGAGTCGACCCACGGACCGACAAGCCGTACGTCAACCAGCTCTTCCTCGGTCACACGGCAGGTGCCGGTGCGCCACAACAGGACGCCTGGCTCACGATGCTTCACGTGGGCAATGGCGGCATGTGTTTCATCGACAGCGTGGAGCTCGACGAGGTCTACACCCCGATCCACGTCAGCACTCGCCGACTCGTGCCCGACAGCGAGGGTGCCGGCCGATACCGAGGAGCATCCGCCATCGAGGTCGAATTCGGCCCGGTCGACTGCCGCATGGAGGCGGGTTTCGTGGCCGACGGAAAGATCCACGTGCCGCAGGGAGCTCGTGGAGGGCATGCCGCGCAACCGTCCGAACAACTCAAGCGCACCGCCGCCAATGACCTCGAAGTCCTCGATCAGTGCTCGATCGTTTGGGTCGAAGACGGAGAGACCCTCGTCTCCGTTGCCCAGGGCGGCGGCGGGTATGGCGACCCTCGAACTCGCGACCCCGAGCGCGTGCGACACGACGTAAGCGAGGGTCTCGTCAGCCGCACGAGGGCCGCAGATGTCTACGCGGTCGCACTCACCGAAAATGATGAGATCGACGTCGAACAAACCGCCGTTTTGCGCGGCAACAGGAGGCAAGTATGAGAATGCAGGACAAGGTCGCGCTGGTCACCGGGTCGTCGGTCGGCATCGGTGAAGCGATCGCCAAACGATTCGCGAAGGAGGGCGCGAAAGTTGCGATCAATTACAAGAGCAACGACGACGGCGCGAACCGCGTCGTTTCCGAAATCGCGGACGCAGGCGGCACCGCGAAACCCTTCAAAGCCGACGTTTCGAAGGTGCCCGAAATCGAGCGCCTGATTCAAACGGTGATTGACGAGTTCGGTCGCATCGACGTACTGGTCAACAATGCGGGTGTCTTTCGCACTGTCCCGATCATGGAAACAACCGAGGAGATCTGGGACGAGCAGCTCGATCTGAACCTGCGAGGCTATTTCTTCATGGTCAAAACGCTCGTGCCTCACTTCCGTGAGAATGGTGGCGGCAAGGTCATCAGCATCTCATCGATCGCTGGCACGGGTGCCTTTCCCAACTGTCCCGGCTACTGCGCCTCCAAGGGCGGCGTCGTCAACATGACAAAGGCCCTCGCGGCGGAGTTGGGCAAGGACAACATCAATGTGAACTCGATCGCACCGGGCAATGTCGCGACCCCGCTCAATGCACATCTGCGAGTGCCGGGCAACGAGGAGTACATCAAGCTGATGGAAACATTGACGCCGACCGGCATCTCCTTCATGGACCCCGACGACATGACGGGAGCAGCAGTGTTTCTCGCCACCGACGATTCGAAGATGGTCCACGGCGAAACCATTCTCGTCGATGCCGGCTGGTCGGTCTGGTAGTTAGTTACATAGAGCCAAACAATTTGGAGGTTGAACAATGGTTGCGTACTGGGTTGCTCACGTCGAGGTCACCGATGCAGAGGCGTACGGCAAATACGCGGCACTCGCCACGGGGGCGATCGAATCCCACGGAGGCGAGTTTCTTGCACGGGGAACAAAGACGGTATGGCTGGAGGGCAACGAGCGGGACCGCAACGTTGTCGTGAAGTTTCCGAGCGTCGAGGACGCACAACGTTGTTACGCGTCCGATCAATACCAGAAGGCCCTGACGTTTGCGCGTGGTGCAGCCGTGCGTGATCTCTGCATCATCGAGGCTGGCGAACCCGCCTAGGTGAGTGTCACGTTTCTCGAGTCGTCATCGTCCGAGAACTCTTGGTAGTGCGGATACGTCTGATGCATGTACCAGCTGTAGAACTCGTGATACGACTCCGCCGCGTGCTGCGGCGGGTTGTTGGTGTCGTGGCACGTGGGCAGGCACTCGGCAATGAGTTCGAAGTTGGTGTTGACGAAACAGGCCATTGAATAGCGGTCGTTCTCACTCGGCGGGATGACCCTGTGCGGTGTCGCCCTGAACCTGCCGTTCGACCATCGTTCGAGAAACTGTCCGAGATTCAAGATAATCGCGCCGTCTTCCAGCTCTGGGATGAACCAGTTGTCGTCTCTGTCGAGTAGCTGGAGCCCCTCTTCTTTTGCTGGAGGCAAGAAGGTCATGAATCCGGTGTCGGCGTGCGCACCCAACCCGTATTCGTCCTCTTCGAGAACCGGTTTGGGCGGATAGTGAGACATCCGAAGATAGGTGTAGTTGTTCTCGAAATACGGGTCGAAGAATCCGTCTTCGAGCTCCAAGGCGGCAGCAAACAGCGGAAGCATGCTCTTGCCGAGAGCCGTCATCGTGTTCATGTACTCGAGGACTGTCTCCTTGAACCCCGGCAGGCCCTCGGGCCATTGATTCTTCGCATAGAACTGTTTGCCGGCCAGAACGCCTGGATCGTCTTCCTCGTATTCGCTCGCCATCACCAATGTCGCGTTGAGGTCGAACTTCTTGTTGTCCGCGTAGGTCGAATGTTTGATCAATGTGGCCTTCGGGCGCACATATCCTCGTTGGTGCTGATCGATCTCGATCCTGAGCTTTTCCGCTGCGCCGAGGTCGTGGAATCTCTTCGTCTCGCCTTCGAGGTCGTCGATGAGCTGTTGGGAGACACCGTGACCAACAACCGAACCGAATCCGATGTCCTCTGCGAGGACTCGCAGCTCCCGCGCGGCGATCTCTTTGGCGCCTTCGGCCCCTCGCAAGAAGTCGTGGACATCGATGACCGGCAGCTTCCTCCGATCAGCGTGTCGCGAGTCATGTGGTGACTGGTTCTGTACTGCCATGCGGACCCCCTTGGTCGCGTGCGCTACGCCCGGTTCAGCGTCGCGGCGAGGTGGTGCTGGAGCTCCAGACCTACCGCGGCCATATCGATCGTATAGCTGAGCACATCGTCCGTGACCGTGAGCGTCCGGTGCACCTCGGTCACATCCTTGGCGGTCGCGGTGGTAACGACAGAGACCGAACGGAGGGTGATGGCCTGTCCGTCGACTGATCCCTCGTGGCTCTCCATGATGCCGCTGGGCTGAGCGATCACGAGCTCCACCTGATCGAGACCGGCCGGCCGGAGATAACCCGACTCCGCGTGGAGCGGCAAACCTGTTTCGGCATGTTTGGTGCGCTGCACATACGACAAGAACGGCTTGCCCACGTGAGCGAACTCGATCTGCTCGAGGTAGTCGAACGACTCGATCGTCGGATAACGGCCTGCTCCCGCACCTGCCCAGGAGCCAACCAGCCAGGAGAGGTGGACGACGTCTTCGTGCAGGGTTGGGCTCATGCAGCGACCCTAGGCGCTATCGGTCAAGCCTGTTTCGGAAACCCCTGACGTCGACCCTCAGATCGTTAGGTCGTGTTTCCTGAATCCGAGCGAGGCATCTACCTCGCCGCCTGTGATCCCTGCGGCAGAAACACGTCGTGATTGGCTGGGTCGAGCCGCCGGCTGAGTTCCCGAAGACGACCGTGGAACTCATCTCGGGGCACGTGGCAGAGACGGATGTGTCGACCGAACGCCGGATCGAACGCAGTTCGTCCATGCATCACCCGATGGTTGTCGATGAGCACGCCGTCGCCGGGATTAACCCGAACCGTGGCGATGAAGTCGGGGCTGAGCATGGCTTGGTTGTACACACGAATGGCGTCGTAAAGCCGGTCGACCTGGGCTGTCGGCACGTCCAACGGTGCGAGTGCTCGATCGAAGTAGCGAATTCCACACGGCCGACCGAACTCGTCGAGCGAGATGAGCGGCCCCCGGTTTCGAAGGTCGATCTCGTCTGGGTGCCGGCGGATGTGTGCGATCGGGAGAGTCGTCAGCGCATCGTAGGAATCGGGATGTTCGGTCTCTAGCCATTCCGCGATCGCGAAACCGTCGACGTACGTGCTCAGGCCACCCTCTTCGGTGTTGACGAGGCAGTGGAACACGTCGATCCCGGGTTGTGAGTAGTAGAACGCGTCGTCGATGTGCGGCGCCTGGGGCATGCCGGTCTTCGCCCCGAGTTTGGCGATGGGTTCGGCTCGCACGTCGTAGATCCGTCCGTAGACCGTCGTCTCATGTATCGGTCCGACGAGTGCTGCGAGACGCTCGGTCTGTACCCGGTCAACACCGAGCTCGCTGATCCGAACGATCCCGAAATCCCGCAGGAGGTGATAGGCCCGCAACGTTCCCGGACCACCATCCGACGCCTCCGCCCACGGCACCGTGGGGAAACCATCGGCCAGCTCAGCGCGCCAGGTTGTCGGTTGCCAGGAGGCTCGCCGCTGCCTGTCCTCGTTGTCGTAAGCGTGATGCCGGAGCCAATCGGAGCCGTATCGCGATTCGTGTCCATCAGACCAGGTGACGACAAGGTCTCCGGCTTCGGCACCAACCGAGGCGGGTGCGACATCGGAATCGAAGGACACCACCGTGTTGAAGCGAATCCCATCCGCGGGGTTGCCGCAAACTTCGCAATAACAGCAGTGCCGGAGCCATTGATAGTGAAAACTGTTCTCGCGATCATCGGCAAAGGTCACGTTGACTTCGCGTTCCCCAAGGTCCGCTCTCACGACGGCAGCTTCGCCTTCGAATCCGAGGCGATTCCCGAGAAAGGGATTGTGTGCGGTGATGTCACCGGCCGACCCAGTCTCGTCTCGACCACTCACGTCACACGCTCCCCTCGCCTGGACCGCGCACGGTGTATCGAGCAACGAAGTCTTCGTTCAGTTCCACACCAAGCCCAGCGCCGGTCGGAAGGGCCACATAACCGTCGATGATGGGTGGTTCAGGTGGAGAGACCAGCTCGGTTCGAAGCCTCGATGGACCGAGCAGTGAGGACCGAAACTCCACCATGGGGATCGTCAGGGCGGCGGCCTGCAGGTGGAAGTTCGCAACGTCGGTGATGCCAGTAGCAAAGCTGTGTGGAATCAACTGAGCCCCGTACAGCTCGCACATCTCCGCGATACGCATCAGTTCGGTGAAGCCACCCGCTCGACTGACACCAGGCTGCACGAGAGATACTCCGCCTGTCTCGAGCCACTCGCGAACCTCCCATCGCCCTGCCGCGAATTCTGCGCCGCCGATGCGCACAGAAGAAACCGCTGCAAGCCGGGCGTGGCCGTGCAGATCGTCGTGACGCAGCGGCGCCTCAGCGAAGTGAATGTCGAACTCCTCGATCCGACGCATCGTCCACGCCGCGTCGTGCCAGTCCCACCAGCGGTAGCCGAAGTCGAGTGCAAGCACGATGTCGTCACCGACGATCGACCGACATTCCTTGGTGAACTCGACGACGGCCTTGTCGCTGACGTCGGTACCGAACAACACCGGCACCTTGAGCGCACGCAGACCCTGGTCAACTGCAACGGTGGCCTGCCGGGCAATCTCCGCGACGATTGGTGTCATCGGCCCGCCGTAGATGTCTCCGGGGTAACACGTGGCATAGGGCCTGATGCGGTCTGTCCGAGCGCCACCGAGAAGCTTGTACACCGGCAGCCCGAGCTGTTTGCCCGCAAGGTCGTGAAGCGCGATGTCGACCGCGGACATCGCCTGTATGAAAGTGCCCCGGCGGCCGTGATAGAAGCTGCCGTGGTAGACGCGATCGAAGAGGGCCCGAGCCTCGATCGGATCCTGCCCTACGACGATGTCCGCAATTCCTTGGCTCCAGAAGTGGATCGTCTCTTGTTCCACCATTGCCTTGATCACGTTCGGCGTACACGGCGATTCTCCGATGCCATAAACACCGTCTTCGTCGGTGACGCGAACGAGGAGCGTTTCTTCGTTCCCCTCAGCAAAAGCATTACCTTCCGCCGGGACGGAGACGATCAGCGCTTCGACCGATCGGATCGGGCTGATCATTCGTTCAGTCATGGTCGAATCGTAAACCACGACATGGCATCATCAGCTACTGCTGTTGCACCTGCACGTCGACACGCAGGTGCTCCATACCGGTTCCGAACCGTATGCCTGAAACGGGTGACGCGTCGCTGTAGTCAAGTCCGGTCGCCAGACGCACGTGGCGTTCGTCGGGGCAGATGCGATTCGAGACGTCGAAGCCCACCCAGCCAAGACCTGGTACCCACGACTCGGCCCAGGCGTGCATAGCCTCCTGGTCGACAATGTCCTCCAGCAGCAGGTAGCCGCTCACGTAACGAGTCGGATACCCCAGCAGCCGGGCGCATGTGGAGAACACATGTGCATGGTCTTGGCACACCCCTCGAGCATGTTCGAGGACGGCTTCGGCGGTCGCCTCCACCGTCGTCGTGCCGGTCTCGTAGTCCACGATGTCTCGCACACGAGCAGACAGCTCATGTAGCACCGCCACATCCGCTCCTTCGGAGGGGAGCCCATTCACGAGGCCCCTCGATGCAGGCCCTGCCGTGGTCAGATCGGTGCAGCGGGAGTAGAGCCACAGTGGAGCGCTCCCGGGATCGGTCGAGAAGACTCCATCGTTATCTGCTGTCACGACCTCGCCGCTCGCAGTCACGGTGAGCTGACGGAGGTCGTTATCGAGCCGCACCAGTTGCACTTCGTTGTCGTGATGGTCGGTGAAGCTGACCTGTTTCGACGCACCCTCGACCAGCGTGGACCAGGAATTCACCACGAGCGAACCAGCCGATTTCGGAGTCAGTCGAAGCTCTAACAAGCTGTAGGGCACCGGTTCGGGGTAGTCGTACGTGGTGGCGTGAGAGATGGTCAACAGCATGGTCACTCCTCCCTGAACCGGTAGTCCGCCTCGATCTGCTTACCGAGACGGCTCGTGTCCTTCACGCACTCGTCGAGGAACTCGTGCAGCCCATGATCGAAGACGGACTCAATCGAGGTGTTCGAAACTCTCCGCAGGATCTGCTGCGATTGATCGTGACATTCATGGCGCTGGTCGTAGGTCGACGCAAGGTAGTTCAGGTTGTCGTCGATCTTCATGAACGCGAACGCAAGCGAGCGTGGCATTCGTCGATCGAGGATCAAGAAGTCGGCGATACCCATCGGGTTGACGGGGCCGGGGTGTGTCCATCGGTAGGCGCGTTGTGCAGATACGGACCGAAGGATCGTCTCCCACTGCACGTTGTCGAGCCACGATCCGACCTGCGTCGGCGAGGGCAAGAGAACCCAATACTTGACGTCCAGAATCCGAGCGGTGCTGTCTGCCCGTTCGATGAACGTGCCGAGGCGGGCGAAGTTGTAGCCGTCGTTGCGCATCATCGTGCCATGCAGCGCGCCGCGGACGATGGCGCTCTCGTGTCGAATCAGTTCGAGGACACGAGGAAGATCACGATGTGGAACGGGTCGGCGAAGTGCATCGCCGAGCGTCATCCAGGCGGTGTTCGTGGCCTCCCACACCTCTCGGGTGAGTGCCGTCCTGACTTCTCGAGCGTTGCTGCGCGCCGACTCGATCACCGACCGGACGCTCGACGGATTGTCGAGGTCCCGCAACAAGAAGTCGACCGCCGTTACCGCATCGACCTCGTCGTGTTTCACGAGAAACGCATCCAACTGGCCAGCGGTAGTCACGACCGACTGCCACTCGGCATCCGCATTCGACGCTCGGGTCAGCGCAATCCGCAAGCCGGCCTCGACCAGACGCGCGGTGTTCTCCGATCGTTCTAGGTACCGGAACATCCAGTACATGCCACCCGCAGTCCTGCCCAGCATCAGTCAGCCAACACCCAGGTGTCTTTCGTGCCGCCGCCTTGCGACGAGTTCACGACCAGAGAGTTCTTCTTCAACGCAACCCGCGTCAGCCCGCCCGGCGAGATGTGAACCCGGCCTGGCGACATCAACACGAACGGCCGCAGGTCGACGTGTCGCGGCGCCAGCCCGGCGCGTGTGAGGATTGGGACGGTGCTCAGGGCAAGCGTTGGTTGTGCGATGTAGTTGTCAGGATTACCGCGCAGCTTTGCCGAGAATGTGGACAGCTCGCGTTTGCTGGCCGCTGGGCCGACGAGCATGCCGTAACCACCGGAGCCGTGCACTTCTTTTACAACCAACTCATCGAGATGCTCGAGCACGTAGGCGAGGGAATCAGGCTCCGAGCACCGCCACGTCGTTACGTTGGGAAGGATGGCCTCCTCGCCAGTGTAGAACTCGATGATGTCCGGCATATACGAGTAGATGGCCTTGTCATCGGCAATTCCGGTGCCCGGGGCATTTGCGAGGGTGATTCCGCCGGCACGGTATACGTCCATCACTCCCGGCACGCCGAGCATCGAGTCGGGCCGGAATGTGAGCGGATCGAGGTACTCGTCATCGACTCGCCGGTACAGAACATCGACAGCTCGATACCCCTCGGTCGTGCGCATCGCAATGCGCCCATCGACCACCTTCAGATCGTGTCCCTCGACCAGCTCGGCCCCCATCTGGTCGGCGAGAAACGAATGCTCGTAGTAGGCCGAGTTGTGGATTCCGGGTGTGAGAATGGCCACGACAGGATCGTCCACCGTCGCGTCCGGGGCGCACTCGGTGAGTGAACGCCGCAGTTCGGCCGTGTAGTTGCCGATCGGTCGCACCCGAATGGTCGAGAAGAGCTCGGGAAACATTTGTAACATCGTTTCCCGGTTTTCGAGCATGTACGAGACGCCGGAAGGTGTCCGAGCGTTGTCCTCCAAAACGAAGAACTCATCGCGTCCGGTACGGACCAGATCCACGCCGATGATGTGCGTGTAGATGCCGCCGGGAGGTTCGACGCCGATCATCTCAGGCAGAAAGGCCACGTTGCCGGAAATGAGCTCCACTGGAACGCGGCCCGCACGGATGATCTCTCGACGGTGATAGATGTCGTAGAGAAAAGCGTTGATCGCCCGGACGCGCTGCTCGACACCACGTTCGAGGCGGCTCCACTCCCTGTGGGTGATCACTCGCGGGATGACGTCGAACGGAATCAGCCTTTCGTCGGCGTCATCTTCGCCGTATACGTTGAAGGTGATACCGGTGCGACGAAAAAGCGACTCGGCCTCGGCGGACTTGCGAAGCAGCTCACGCGGGTCCTCGTGATCGAACCATTCGCCATAGGTCGCAAACGGTTCGCGCACAGCGCCAGCTTCGTCGTACATC
>CAXMRH010000291.1:0-9283 GCA_964196045.1 uncultured Chthoniobacterales bacterium
GACTGGGCAAGACTGATGCCGATCGGGATCATCAGGTTGGCGGTTGCCGAATTGGAGATGATCGTGCTGAGCCCGATCGCGACCGCCGCAAGCGCTAACATGAGCAACCCAGTCGACAGTGATCCCCAGTCGTACAGACCCACGAGCCACCCATCGAGCCCGGTGCTGGACACGCCGTTGCCGAGCGCAATGCCGCCACCGACGAGCCACAGGATGTGCCAGTTGAGTCCGCGGAGGTCGTCGACGGTGAAGACTTGCGTGGCGAGCAGGATCACAACAGCGCCGAATCCGACGATCGACGAAGGCACGCCATGGAACGGCTCGCTCATCCACCCGATCACGGTCAGCGCGAATACGACATAGAGGATCTTCGCCGGCCTCTGGCGATCGAACTCCCCTCCGATACGAATGTCAAGCGTGTCTACCGAGGCTGGGAAACGCCTCGTGAGCAAGAACCACGCGAACACTAGAACGATCAACGCAACGGGCACCGCGAACGACATCCACTTCAGGAAGTCGACCTGGATGCCCTGGTCCTGGAGTCGTCCCAGCGCAATCGCGTTCGGCGGGGATCCGACCGGGGTGCCCAACCCACCGACGTTCGCTGCTACGGGAACCGAGAGAATGAGGCCTGTCCGCAGGCGGTCGGTGGGTTCGAGCCCGGCCGCGACGGGGAGCACCACAGCCATCATGGCAGCAGTGGTCGCGGTGTTTGATACGAACATCGACAGCAACGCGGTGATCGCCATCAGCCCTGCGAGAATCGAACGCGGCGAGTTTCCGAACGGCCGCAGGAGCACACCGGCAAGGTTGCGGTCGAGGCGGTACTTCGCGGCCGTGTCGGCGAGTACGAAGCCACCCAGAAACAACATCAGCACCGGGCTGGCCAGCGTGGCGAAGATGCTTTGATAGGCCGGAGCCTCGAACTCCGCGGGCAACCCGACGATCGCCTCGTCCGAGATCAACAAGATCTCGGCGAAGATCACGAGGATCGACGTCGCCGAAAGGGGGATCGCCTCGGTGATCCAGAGCACGACGGCAGCGCCGAAGATCGCCAGCATCCGACTTGCCGACGCGCTGAGGTCTCCTTGTGGGCCGATCAGCAGGACGATGACGAACCAAGCAACCGCGACCGTTACTCCGATCGTGGTGCGATCAGCCCACGTTCGACGGTTCGTCAGCCACGTGAGCTCACGATGGTCGGTCGTCATCTCGGAGACGTTACAGCGATGTGCCAGACGTCGCCGTCCCGGCGACGGCTTGCATGAGTGCTGACCTGAGCAGGCTGCGGTGGTCGAGGCCTGGTAGTCCGTGGCCGTTCACGTCGAGCATGACTAGGCCGTGGATGAGTCCGTAGACGGCCGTGAGTTGTTCATGTTCTGCGGCATCGAGAGCGGTGGCTAGTCCGGTTACCCCGAGTGCCTCGCCGATGCTGACCAGGATCGGCTTGACGACACTTGTCTCAGCGTCGACGGTGCGACCGTCAGAGGGGGCCTGGTAGCCACCGAGCTGGTCAGTGAAGACAAGATTGAATTGTGCTGTGTTGTCATGCGCCCAACGCCGGTACGTGTCAGCCACAGCTAACAAACGGTCGAGGGGGTCATCGGTGCTGGCCCGAGCGGACTCCAACGCTGCTGCGAGGCTGGAAAAGCTCTCGGCTATGAGTTCGGTGAAGACGTCGTCGAGGCTCGAGAAGTAGGTGTACATCGACGCCGGGCTCAAACCGACATCGCGGGCGATCGCCCGCAACGAGACGGCAGTGCGCCCACCGGCATCGAGCTGATGTCTTGCGCTCGTCAGGATCTCATCGATCAGTTCTCGGCGTTGCCGCTCTCGGCGTGTCTCAACCATGTGACTCACGTTACCTGAACAGTGGTTGCATTCCGAACGATAGTCGGTAATGGTGTGAAGACCGAACACTGTTCGGAATACGAACGACTATCAGGAGCATCGTAATGAAGAACACAAGCAAACAACCAGTCGCCGGAGAACCAACAATGAATGAGGGGCTACATGTAGTTGTAGGTGCCGGAGCTGTCGGAACTGCAGTTGCACGTGAAGCCCAGACCCGAGGTCATCGAGTGCGCCTCGTCAGCCGCACCGGGAACGCTGTCCTAGATGGCATCGAAGTCGTCAAGGGTGACGCCTCGGACCCTGCCTCGGCAAATGATTTCACCACCGGAGCTGACGTCATCTACGGCGCCACAAACCCGCCCTACCACCAGTGGGGCGACCTATTCCCCCCGATGCAACAGGCGCTTCTAGGTGCTGCGGAACACAACGGTGCTGCGTTCATCGCCATGGAAAACGTCTATGGCTATGGTTCACCTGACGGCGAGACACTCACGGAAGCGAGCCCTATCCGGCCTGCGAGCGATAAGGGGCGGATCCGGGCCGAGATGTGGAACGAGCTTCGCGAATGGCACACCGCTGGCCGTGCGAATACCGCCGCCGTCCGGGCCAGCGACTTTTACGGACCGCTGGTCGGGGACTCGATGGTCGGGAAAGGATTCTGGACCCCGATCCTGGACGGCAAGAAGGTTGCATTGCTCGGCGATCCCGATGTTCGTCACACAATTACCTACATCAACGACATCGGCCGGGCCCTCGTCGACGTCGCGTCGAACCCTGACACCTGGGGTCAGGCATGGCATGTCCCCAACGCACCCGCAGTGACTGGCCGCGAACTTGTCCAACTTGCCCAGGAACTAGCCGGCACGACCGGCAAGGTCACCACCGTGCCCGCACTCGGCCTCCGCATCGCCGGCCTCTTCGACCGCGCAGCCCGAGAGATGCCCGAGATGATGTACGAATTCACCCAGGACTTCATCGTCGATGGCTCAGCCCACTCACAACGATTCGGATGGGAAGCGACCCCCATCACCGAAGGCTTCCGGGCAACAATTGAGAGCCTCCGCAACCTAGTCACGGCATAGCTACCCGCCGGCTTGCTCGAGTCCGGCAGTTCCTGATCGGTGGTGGCGAAAATCACGCTGGTCCCGGTGACTTCTCGTACTTAGTAAGGCTACATTGACACGCATCGAAGTCGTACAAAGTACGACCGATCATTCAAGTCGGGCCAGATCGCCCGGAACACAGATCGAAAGAGCACACTAGTGACAACCATGGCACCCTCCAAAGCAGCCACACCGAGTCCAACGACGAGCGCCGACACAGCAGTCTCTCTGACCAGAACAGCTCGCGCGACGGGATTGTGGTACCTCGGGGTGGGGATTACCGGCCTTCTCGGGTTCATCCTCATTCGGGAGAGCTTGTACGTCGACGGCGACCCCGCCGCCACGGCCGCCAATCTCGTCGACAACGCCACCCGCGCCCGTATAGGAATCGGTATCGACCTCGCCCTCGTCATCACGCAGACGATGGCGGCGTTGTGGTTCTACCGTCTGTTCCGTCACGTCGACTCGTTCGCAGCCGCCTCACTAGCCGTTCTGGGAATCGTGAATGCCGTCGCGATCATGATCGCAACAGCATTCAGCGCTACCGCTCTCGCCACCGCGATCGGCAACACGCCTGCGCCCGGGGGCGACTCGGCTGCGAACGCCCAATTGTTGTATGACCTCAACGAAGCCACCTGGTCCGTTGCCGGGGTCTTCTTCGGACTGTGGCTTATACCAATGGGCTACCTCGTTCTGAAATCGCAGACCATGCCTCGTGTCATGGGGTTCGTGATAATCGCAGGGGGCATCGGGTACATCCTCGCCACGTACGTCGGATTCCTCTTCCCCGATGCGGCCGACACCGCCGACTCCCTCACCTGGGTCGCAGCGATCGGCGAATTCTGGATCATCGGCTATCTACTGGCCATTGGACTGCGCACACCAAATACCCCGCAAGCCTTGCCATCGCCACGTTCGGTTCAGTTGCCAGGGACCTGAGCGGTCATATGCCACTTCCGATACCGCTTTGCTTGGTTGCATGCTGAGTGGGCCGACCAACCTGAACGGACTCGATGATCCATGGAGAACTACCTCGAAACTGCGTTCACCCCTGCTGTGCGAGCACTCCAGCAGCGAAAGGGGTCTCGTGACATCTACGAACCAGGCTCGGTTGCGCCCGATGCCTTGCGAACCGACGAGATCGAGCACATCACAAACCGCGACAGCTTCTACCTGGCCACCGTGTCCGAAAGCGGTTGGCCCTACGTTCAGCATCGCGGCGGCGACATCGGCTTCGTCACCGTTCTCGGGCCCACGACCATCGGGTGGATCGAGCGGACCGGGAACCGGCAGTACCTCGGTAGCGGCAACATCACCGCCGACGACCGCATCTCAGCCATATTCGTCGACTATCCGAATCGAACCCGCCTAAAGATACGAGGGCGCGCCACTCACCACTCGGAGCCCACTCGAGAACTCGTTGAGGCGCTCGGTGGCGAAGCGCTCAGAAACGACGGCGCGATCACGGTCGAGATCATCGCCACCGACTGGAATTGCCCCAAGTACATCACCCCGCGCTACACCGCTGATCAGGTCGCTGCGGCAATCGAGCCGTTGCAGGCGCGGATCGATCAACTCGAAGCACAGCTCAATGCACGCCCCCACAAGGAGACACCATGAAAGCCGCCATCCTGACCGAGTACGGAACCGACCCTGAGGTCGCCGACGTCGATCGCCCCGACCTTCCCGACGACAGTGTGATGGTCGAAGTCCACGCGGCAGCAATCAACCCGATCGACTGGATCGTCATGGCCGGCCACATGCAGGCCATGCTTTCCTACGACCTTCCCTGGATCGTCGGTTACGACGTGTCTGGCGTCGTCGTCGAGGTTGGGCCGGACGCTCGGGGCTTCTCCGTCGGTGACGAAGTGTTCGCTCGTGCCGGCGGCATGCAGGCCGGGACGATGGCCGAGTACTCGGCGGTGAAGGCGAGCGACCTCGCCATCAAACCGTCCAACATCTCCCACGCGGAAGCGGCCAGCATCCCGCTCGCCGGGCTCACCGCCTGGCAAGCACTCTTCGACAAGGGCGGGCTCCAGTCCGGTCAACGCGTCTTGATCCACGCAGGCTCGGGTGGCGTTGGTACTCTGGCCATCCAATTAGCGAAGCACGCTGGTGCGTGGGTCGCCTCGACGGCCAGCGCGAAGAACAAGAATCTCGTCCAGAAGCTGGGCGCAGATCAGTTCGTCGACTACTCGAACGAGCAGTTCGAAGAGGTCGTGGAGCCATGCGACCTCGTGTTGGACATGGTCGGCGGCGACACCCTGAAGAGGTCGTTCGACGTAGTAAAACCGGGCGGTACGATCGTCTCCATCAAGGGCGACGCACCCGACGGGCTCGCCGCCGAACGCAACGTCGCGTTTCACGCGTTCTTCATGGAACCAAACGGCGAACAACTCGCGGAGATAGCCACACTGATCGCTGACGGCACGGTCCGTCCAGTGCTCGACAGCACCTTCCCACTCGACGAGGTCGTTGCTGCCTATGACCACGCCCGCTCCGGCGAGGCCAACGGGAAGATCGCTATCGCTGTCCGCTGAGAGCTTTGACCGTGGCTCTGCAGGGCCCACTTGGATACCGCAAGAAATGCAAAGCAGCGTCAGGACTATTCCCGAACAGCTCTGTGCAGCGAAGTCCTAATTCGTCTTCAGCAGCTCGGGCTTGTCGGGCTGCCACCCGGGCCGGTTCCAGACGTGGCCGACCTTGTTGCGCCAACTCTTGGCGGAGCGAACGTCGTGGGCGATGTCGGCAAACTCGCCGTAGGCGATGCGGAACGGGTTAAACGTATTGATGTTCTTGGTCAGTCCGTACTTGATGCGGCGGACCTCGGGTTCGAATGTACCGAACAGTTTGTCCCAAGTGATGAAGATTCCGGCGTAGTTCTTGTCGAGGTACTGGGCGTTTGCGCCGTGATGAACCCGATGGTGTGACGGTGTGTTGAGGACCGCTTCGGCCGTGGGGGCCAGCCGGTCGATCGTCTCGGTGTGGATCCAGTACTGGTAGAGGAGATTGAGCTGGCCGGCCTTTGCTGTCATCGCTGGTGAAAACCCGAGCAGTGGCATTGGGAAGAACACCCAGGAGAGGAGGAACCCCGACCACGGCTGCCGCAGTGCGGTCGACAGGTTGTAGTGCTCGCTCGAGTGGTGAACGACGTGGCTGGCCCAGAACACCCGCTTCTCGTGCTGCCAGCGGTGGCTCCAGTAGTAGAGGAAGTCCCAGGTGACCATGGTGGCGACGAATGCGCCCCGTCGATCGTCGATCGTCGTGACCCGCTTGCTGAACAGACGCCGGTTGACCCGTCCCATTACGCCAGCAAGCGCCAGGTTCACCGTGATGTTGCCGGCGAGCATCAACAAGCTCGCCCTGGTGTCGTTGCGTTCGTACCCGACCGGGACGAGCGGGTCGGGCGGCAGCGAAGGATCGGACAGTTCGTCACGGGTCCAGTCGTCGAGGTCACCCGGCTCGCGTAGGTCGGTCCGGTCCTTTAACGCTCGAGCTTCGGCCATCATCGTCAACGCGAACATCGGCAGCGAGACCATGTCGGTCTTGTCGATCGGTAGCGAGCGCTTCATGTCAGTCGGCATCCTCGTAGCGATGGTTCATCTTAGTTGCCGAAGGCCCATCTCTCGCTTCGCTGCTACTCCGTCAGTTGGTCGGCGGTGCACGTAGGTGGGGCGCTGATCGGATTGCACCGGGCGACCATTCCGCCGGGAAGTTCCACCTCGTACGGGCTGTCGAAGAACTCGCTGACGGCGTAGTAGTCGGTGCTCAGGAAGTGGGCCCCGCTCTCCATCGCCCGATCTCGCCGAGTGGTGTCATTGGTGCGGGCATCGCCGGTGGGGCTGTCGGTTCGGGTTCGGATCAGATATCCCGCTGCGACAGCTTCGTCGAGGCCCGGGTCGGCTGGGTCGTCGAATCGAACGAATGCAGCATCAGGTTGTCCGGGCGTCCCGTTCGTGAAGATGGGCCTGCCTTCGAGATTCGGAGCGCCATCGACGTAGAGGTCACGGATTGCGCCCCCATCGGTCATCGTGAACAGCACCTTGCCGCGACTGTCGGCGAGCGACGGCCAGCCATTCTCGAGCACGGCGGTTTCGAGGGTGGCCGCATCGCCGCGAACATCGTCGGGTTCGATCAGCCGGTCTGCGTCGAACACCGAACGAATCTCCACGTCGAGCGCGTCGAGTAGTTCCGCAGTGGGCTCGAGCGGAACGGTCCACGGCAACTGGATCGTGAGGTCAATACCTTCACCGGTAGCAACGTCAGGGACCGACTCGGACTTGACCTCGAGCATGATCATGAGCGGTAGATGGGTCGGATGTGCCGTCGACCACGCGTCGATCTCCTCGAGGCAGCCGATGAGTGTCAAGCAGTTGGCCGCGTAGTCGACATCGGGGGTATGTAGGACCTTGAAGCCCGGCTGTGCCAGCGCTGGGTCGGCTGACCCTGCGAGGCCAACCAGAGCGTCGGCCGCCCGGAGCGAAAACAGGCTTCCCTTCGGGTCGGCGTGCACATCGATCTCGAATTGGCGGATTCCGAACGCCTCCAGCTGCTCAGTGAGCGAAAGATGCGAGTATTCGACGCCCTCGGCAAGCTCCGGCGCAAGCAATGCGAACGCGTCGAACAGCTCCGAATCCGGCTTGAGGTGATAGCTGTTGTGCGATCCGAGGACCTGTACATGGTTGATCGCAAGCTCGGTGACCGGGGCAGCCGTGGTTGTGGTCGAAGACGTGCTCGTCGTGCTGGCCGCCGGAGCTGTTGTTGCGGTCGTTGACGGGACGTCGGTTGTGCTGTCATCGCCGGACTCGCCGCCACAACCGACGAAAACGACCACCGCACACAGGAGGCCGGCCATCGACGTACGAAGCGGACGCATGCCGCAGTGTTGCACAAGCCCTCCCCAGGGCATCGTCGCAGAATCGAGATCTCGCTGGGCGTCCCCCAAACTGATGAAGAGGCGTCACTCGAAGTCCATCGGATTCGGGGCGCACGATCATGACTTCGCCGGACGACAGGCGCGTGGCCGTTTCTTAGGTTGGACATCAGACAACAACCCAAGAAAGAAGAAGCCATGACACTCGTACTGAGCGAACAAAACAATCTCGAAATCCCTAACGATCCAAACAACGTTGAAGTCCTTGAAGTCCTCGACGTCATTGAAGTCCCCGACGTTGAAATGCCACCATCCGTTGACGGATCCCCCCGATGGGGTCGGAACCTCCTTCTCGGCTTCGGTGCACTGGGGTTGATCGTCACGGCCACCGCCGCAGCCATCGCGATTCCTCACCTCAATGACGGAACGGGCGACCGCACCTACCACCCGACGACTTTCGCTGACGTCGACCACGAATACGAGTTCGGCATCGGGTCGCTCAAGGTCGACCTCCGCGACGTTGATTTCCCGCCTGGCACTCATGTCATCACAATTGACCATGGCATCGGGTCGGCACAGGTGTGGCTACCCGCTGACGTCGACTACGACGTCACTGGAGATCTGAATGCTGGCGACCTCGACGTTCTCGGCGAATCTGAGGACGGCTTCAACAACGAACTCAACGCACAGTCCGCCACCAACGCCACAACCATGGTCATCGTCGATCTGGAAGTCGACATCGGCTACGGCCGAGTCCGCCAAGGCTGACACCTCGGTTGGCGGCGATCAGATAGGGCTCCGGCGTTCTCTCGCCGGAGCTTTGTTGCGCCCGCCGTGGATCAGTACAGGTGTTGTACCGTCTTGGTCGACGGGCAAGGCCTGGTCAGGAGCGACGACATGACTGCCTTCATCAGCAGAAACCCAATGCGCAGCACCACCACGCCACAAAGTGTGCATGAAGGGCTGCCAGCGTTTCATGCCAGGATGCCGGCCTATTCCCCGACACAATTGTTCGACGTCCCCGAGCTTGCAGAGCAGGCCGGCGTAGGCCGACTGTTGGTGAAGGCCGAGACGCGGCGTATGGGACTGCCATCTTTCAAGATCCTCGGAGCGTCCTGGGCGACCTACCGGGCGATATGTGAGCATCTTGGCTACGAGCCAGAGCCGTGGCGGAACATCAACGAACTCGCTGCGAATCTGTCCCACTTACGCCCCTTCAAACTTGCTACTGCCACCGACGGAAACCACGGTCGAGCTGTTGCGTTCATGGCACGGTTACTTGGCTTCGAATGTCATATCTTCGTGCCCAGGGGAATGGTGGAGCCCCGGATCCAAGCGATCCGAAGCGAGGGCGCAGTGGTCACTGTTGTCAACGGTTCATATGACGATGCGGTCTCTGCGTCAGCGCTGGAAGCGTCCGAGCGTTGCCTCGTGGTGTCAGACACGTCTTGGG
>CAXMRH010000292.1:0-14104 GCA_964196045.1 uncultured Chthoniobacterales bacterium
TCTTCGGTCGGACCGTGGACCGCGTGATCGAGGAGATCGGCGACCTGCTCGGTCGAATATTCGGTGCGATCTTCGGAGGCTCGGGTGGGGGTGCCGGAAACGTCCTCGCAGTCATTTTGCTCGTCATTGCAGCGGTAGTGCTCATTCTTGCGATCTACAAAGCCATCATGGGAAGGGTGCCAACGACGGCTGAAGAGGAAGGAGACGGTACCCGCATCGTGTTCGACGAGATCGTCGAGCCCGAAGCGCTCCTGGCGGAGCTCACTCGCCACCGCGCCGCGGGTGACTGGCGTGCTGCAGTAGTCGCCGGCTTCCGGCTGAGTGTTGTTGGCTTGATCGACCAGAACATCGCCCGGGAGGTCGCTGGAGCTACCACAGGAGACTTCGCCACCGCGGTCGGTCGCCGCCGACCGCAGCTCCTAGAGCTCTACATGCCAGCCTCCACCGCGTTCGAACGTGCCTTCTACAGTGATCTCGATGTCGTACAAGAAGATGTCGAAGCGATCGATCGGTTGCTTGGGTCGCTGTCGATGGTTGGGGCTGGAACATGACCGCTACCGCACGATCGTCTGCGTCGCCGACATTGTGGATCGGGCTGCTGCTCGTGGGTGCCGCGGTGGTGGCCATCGCGTTTGCTGGACAAGACGACGCAGCGATCGGCGGGTTCGCAGACCCGAGCGGCACGGGCCCCGAGGGGCTGCTGGCATTCAACTTGTTCGTACAGGAGGCTGGTGGATCGACCGAGATCGAGGTCAACAACCCTGGTCCGGACATCGACGTCGCGCTGTTGGCAACCCCTGCGTACAACGACGTGTTCTCAGCGGTCACCGGGGAGGACGACCAGACCGAGCAGAACTACGCCCCACTTCTGGCCTGGGTCGAGGAGGGTGGTCTGTTGGTCACGTCGATGGACGTCCCAGGGGGACCCTTCGGTGGAAGTGCATTTATCGACGACGAGGACCTACTTGTTCCACGCGGGTTGTGCACGCTCGATTCCTTGGCAGCGCTAAGCGAGGTACGTCCGCTGGCCCACGCTCAGGTGCAAGCGCAGCCGTCCGATGACTTCTGTTTTGGCGAGGGGGGCGAAGCGGTTGTCGTCTCCCGCCAGCGGGGTAGTGGCCGAATCATTCGCGTCGCTTCTATGGGTTTGTTCTTCAATCGGGCACTCGACGATGTCGACAATGCCGCACTTGCCGCCCGCTTGATTCGAATCGATCAGGAGCCTCGGGTCGCGTTCCTTGTCGGTCCGCCAGCTGGCCTGTTCGGATCTGGCGGTGGCCCCGTAGACGACGACGGCAACCCCGTCGGTGCCGGCGATGAAGGCCTGTTGGACCTCGTCCCCACCAAGGTGATCGCGCTGCTCGTCGGTCTCGGCGGTGCGTTCCTTCTCTACGCGCTCAGCCGCGGGAGACGGCTCGGTGCTCCCGTCCTCGAACCCGTTCCAATCGAACTCCCGAGTTCGACGTATACCGAGGCTGTGGGTCGGCTGTACGCACGAACCGAGAACTCCGCACAGCGCAGCGCCGAGATTCTCCGTGCCGATCTTCGTACCGACCTCGCTCGCCGTGTGGGTATGTCTTCCGAGGCCAGCGCGTCAGAGTTGGCCAGCGCGCTCGGCTCATCAGCCGACAAAGGCGCCTTGATCGAACTGCTGGATGGCGCGGCGCCAGCCAATGACAGCGAGTTCGTAGAACTCGCGGCGGCCCTGAGTACGACGAGGGCGCGAGTCGACCGAGGTGGCATGACCACGCTGCTCGTCAGCGACGGCATCTCCCTCGAGAGCACTGAACGGAACGTCACCGAAAGGACCAACGATGACTGATCAAACGCCACCGCCACCAGGAAGTGAGCCGCCGAAACCTCCGACCCTCACCCCGCCTTCGATGCCATCGGTCCCCTCGGCCCCACCCGTGCCTTCGATGCCTTCGGCGATACAGGACGAGGGCCCGCCGCCGGTACCAGAACCGTCGTCGATGATCGACGCAATTCGAGGTGAGGTCGGCAAGGTCATCGTTGGCCAACAGGGAGTTCTCGCCGGTTTCCTTGCTGCACTGCTCGCCGACGGTCACATCCTTCTCGAAGGTGTCCCCGGAGTGGCGAAGACACTTCTCGTGAAGACGGTCGCGTCGACTCTCAACATCGAAATGGCTCGTATCCAGTTCACCCCCGACCTGATGCCATCGGATATCACCGGCCAGCTGATGTACGACCAGTCGACCTCGGAATTTGTCTTCCGCGAAGGCCCGGTCTTTACCAATTTGCTCCTCGCAGACGAGATCAATCGCACTCCACCAAAGACCCAAGCAGCGCTGCTCGAGGTCATGGAGGAACATCAGGCGACCGTGGCGGGCGTCGCGCGCCAATTGCCGAGCCCGTTCATGGTGATCGCAACGCAGAACCCGATCGAATACGAGGGCACGTATCCGCTTCCGGAGGCGCAGCTGGACCGCTTCTTGGCCAAGCTTTACGTGGGATATCCCGAGCGCGATTCCGAACAAGAGATTCTGGCCCGGCACCACGCGGGCTTGAACCTCCACGAGGTCGCTGCAAACGGTGTGAAGGCAGTAGCGAGTGCAGGTGATCTCGAGGACGCCCGCGCCATGGTTCGCGGGATCCAGGTCGACGACTCGATCTTGGGATACATCACGGAGTTGGTTCGCTCCACGCGGACCTCGCCGGTTGTAGATCTCGGTGTCTCACCTCGCGGTGGCGTCGCACTTCTTGGCCTCTCGAAGGCTTGGGCGTGGATGGCTGGTCGGGATTTCGTGACCCCCGACGACGTCAAGATGATCGCGAAACCAGGCCTGCGGCACCGACTGCAAGTGCAGCCTGAGGCCGAGCTCGAAGGTGTCACCCCCGACATCGTCCTCGATGGGCTGCTCGAGTCCGTACCTGTTCCTCGCTGACCGGTATTTGTCGCTCCCGCTATGGTCGTTCAACCACGCCTCGCTCTACTGGCAGCACTACTGGCCCCAGTAGTGCTGCTTGTCGACGAGCGCCCGTGGCTGACGCTCGTCGGAGTGGCAGCGACAATCCTGCTCGTCTGGCTGGCCGACTGGTCTCTCACCACACCACCCAGTCAGATCGGCATTGCCCGCACGATCCCTTCGTCGGTGACGCTCGGTCGAGCCGGGACGATGTCGTGGCTTGTGCGAAACGGTTCCTCACGCTCGGCGTCGGTTCATTTTGCCGAGGGTCTTGCCCCGTCGCTGGGGTTCGACGCTCGTCGGGCGACTCTGAAATTACCGGCCGGAAGAGGGGCGACGGTCGAGACGGATCTGCACCCGACCCGGCGAGGCCGATTCCCTCTCGCCGAACTCGTGATCCGGGTCGATGGCCCCCTCGGATTCGCCGGACGGCAGCAGACCCGTTGGATTCCCGCCGAGTTGCGGATTCTGCCGCGTTTCCCTAGCCGTGCTGAGGCCGAGCTTCGGCTCCGACGAAGTCGACTCGACATGGGCCTACGGTCCGCGCGGATGCGCGGTGGAGGCTCGGAGTTCGAGCAACTTCGCGACTTCACCGTTGACGACGAGTTCCGCAAGATCGATTGGTCGGCAACAGCGCGAGCTGACCGATTGATCGTCAAGACCTTCCGCACCGAGCGGAACCAAACGGTTATCAACATCTTGGACAACGGTCGCCTCATGGCCGGGCAGGTCGCCGAGGTCCCACGGTCCGAGCACCCAATGGACGCGATCATGGCGGTCACCACCGTGGCCACAGGCTTGGGTGACCGAACAGGGCTGCTGGTCTTCGATAAGTCCGTCCGCGCATCGGTGCCTGCATCCGCGCGATCGACCCAGCTCAGTCGTGTCACCGATGCGATGTTCGACATCGAGCCCGAACTTGCCGAGAGCGATTATCGAGGAGCGTTCACGGAGACTCTTCTCCGGTTCTCGCGCCGCACCATGCTCATCATCCACACCGAGCTCATCGAGCAGACCGTCGGCGAGTTCTTGCTGCCCGCTCTGCCGCTGCTGACACGCTCGCACGTCGTAGTCATCGCATCCGTACGAGACCCACAGATCGAGGAGTGGGCCACCACACCGCCGGAAACGGCAGAAGAGGCTCACCTGCACGCGGCGGCGCGGGCCTCGCTGTCAGAGCGCCAACGCACGATCGCTGAGCTACGTCGAACCGGAACGACCGTGATCGATGCGGTTCCAGGCAAGCTCGCAGCTCGTCTGATGGACCACTACCTCGACGTCAAAGCTCGAGGTCGTTTGTAGTTGCGCGGATGAGCATCGAGTCCTGGATTGACCCTGTGTGACCGGCAGCGGCAGCACTTGGCCCGAACGCGAGGATGTACGACCAGAACGCCACAAAGGCCGCCACGCCGATCGACACGCGGGCCCACGTGTCGAGAGGAGACGGGGTCACAAAACCCTCGATCAGACCGGCGAGCACGAAGACAAGAAGGAGACCGAGGATGATCGAGACGGAGCGTTGTGCCTCGTCGATGAGGGAACGCGAGCGGGGGCGATCTCCGGGAACGACCAATGCCCACCCCATCCTCAGGCCAGCGCCTCCCGACACGATGATTGCAGTGATCTCGAGAAGGCCATGGGGCAGGATCAGTCCCCAGAACTTCGACGCCTCGCCAGCGTCGTGAAAGAGCCCGGCGGCAACGCCGACGTTGGCCCCGTTGAACGCCAGAAGGAAGATCGTGGGAACCGCGAACATGATGCCGCTGACGAAGGCCAGGAATGAGACCTGGATGTTGTTGATGAACACCTCGCTCGAGAACTCCGCGGCTGGTGCGGACGAGTAGTAGGCCTCGAAGTCGTTGTTGATGTAGGCCTCACGAAGTGCGGGAGGAGCGAAGGCTTCTATGGCTGCGGGCGAGTTCGCGATCCAGACAGCGACGATCGCCCACGGAAGCAGCAGCGCAACGGCGGATATGAGTACCTGCCGCCGAGCGACCCAGACGGCAGCCGGGAACGTCGAGGAGAAGAAGCTTCCGACTGCGCCGCGAATTCGCGGCTGCGAGCCGTAGATCACCGCTCGGGCGCCGGCGACGGCACGGGTGAGACGGGCCGTGAGTTGGGGGTCGCCATAGGTGCTGCGTACGTACGACAAGTGAGCAGAAGACCGTTGGTAACGAGTGAGGAGTTCGTCGAGTTCCTCACCGGTGAGACGGCGGCTCTTCTTGTTTGCGTGCTCGACCAGAGCCTCGAGACGTTGCCACTCGGCCGAATTCTCCAGGACGTAACTGTCGAGGGTTCGCACAGGGCCTACGGTAGTTCCCAGTGAGAGCAACAGTTGGATCTCCCCACCCGAGGCACGTCCAATGACCGCGACCGTGATTGCCGGGCGCGGCATCGTCACGCCGCAAGGGGTTGTGCTCGACCTCGAAACGGCCGGAGTTGGTCACCGCGGACTTGCTCGCTTCATCGACCTCGCCGTCCTTGCTGCAGTCGTCGGCGCGCTCGCTGGTCTTGGCGAACTCATCGGGGGAACGTTCGGGTTGATCTTCCAATTGATCACGGGTTTCGTCGCAATCTTTGGATATCCGGTGGTCGCCGAGACCTTCTTTCGGGGCCGCACGATTGGAAAAGCGGCGGTTGGGCTGCGTGTCGTGACCCTCGAGGCAGGCCCGATCGGCTTTCGCGAAGCGATCATTCGTTCGCTGTTCCAGCTCCTGGACTTTGTTTTCAGCGTGGGTGCAGTCGCGTTGTTGTCGGCAATGGCGACGCCACGGTCGCAGCGCGTAGGCGATATTGCAGCTGGCACGTTCGTCATCCGCGATCCCCGCTCACTTCCGCACCTACCAGCTGTGCCCTTTACACCGCCAATGGGGACCGAGACGTTGGTAGCCAATCTCGAAGTAGCGAGGCTTCGCCCCGATCAGGAACGGATCATCCGTTCCTTCCTGCTTCGTGTCGGCGATCTGTCGCAACCGGCGCGGATCGACCTCGGTAGTCGACTTGCCGTCGCGACGGCCAAGGCGCTCGGACACGGCAACGATCACATGGGTCTGCCACCAGAGCCTTATCTCGTGGCGGTGATGGCTGCACGCCAGTTGCGAGAGGGTGGCCTGGCCGAGCTTGCCATCGACCCCTGACGCTGGAGATGGCCGTTCTCCCGGCCTCGGTACGCTGACTAGGTGCCTGCGTACCTCGATCATGCCGCTTCGTCGCCGCTTCGTCCCGAAGCGTTCGACGCGATGCTGCCGTGGTTCAACGAACAGCACGCGAACCCCACCGCCTCTCATCGGCGCGGGCGTCGCGCTCGCCAGGCACTGGACGAGGCACGTGCCGTGCTGGCCGAGGCGACAGGCTTCGAGCGAGGCGAGGTGGTCTTCACCGGTGGCGGAACAGAGTCCGACAACCTCGCGATAGGCCGCGGTCACGCACCGGGGACAATCGTCGTCGGGGCCACAGAACACCCGGCGGTCCTCGAACCGGCGAAGCTTCAGGGTGCCCGGATCGCGCCCGTCGACGGGAACGGAGTCGTGAGTCCTGAGGCGGTCGCAAGTCTCGTTGACGAGACCACCGAAGTTGTTTCTGTGATGGCGGTCAACAACGAGACCGGCACGATGCAAGATGTCGCAGCCATCGCCGCCGCCGTGCATGAGCTTTCGCCCGCCGCGCTCGTTCATTCCGACGCTGTACAGGCCCTTCCTTGGCTCGATCTGCCTCTCGTGACGTCGGGTGTGGACATGTTGTCGATCACGGGACACAAGATCGGTGGCCCTCAGGGTGTCGGTGCGGTAGTGGTGCGCGACGGTCGAATGCCTGCCCCCATGCTCGTCGGCGGCGGCCAAGAACGAGACCGACGGGCGGGTACACAGAACGTGGCCGGCATCGTGGGTTTCGCCGCAGCGGTTCGAGCATCGCTCGACGATCGGAGCGAACGCTTATCTCGCATCGACCGCCTCGCGACCCAGCTGCTCGAAGGCCTCATCGATCAGGTCGATGGCTTGCGCCCAACGGTCGATCGGTCGCTGCGCGTCCCAGGCATCGTCCACGTATGCATCCCGGGTCTCCAGAGCGAGCCGTTGCTCTTCCTGCTCGACGAACAGGACCTCGCATGTTCCGCCGCGTCGTCCTGTGCGAGCGTGGCCCAGGGTGCCTCGCACGTACTCGACGCGATGGGCGTCGACGCATCGAACACGGCTCCGCTGCGTCTTTCGCTCGGATGGTCGACGACCGATGCCGACATCGACTTCGCACTAGCAAGAATTCCCGAGGCCGTTCGCACACTTCGCGAGGGCAGCCGTGGCTGAGCGCGTTCTTGTAGGAATGTCCGGAGGGGTCGACTCCTCCGTCGCCGCTGCACTTCTCGTCGACCAGGGGTACGACGTGGTCGGCGTGACGATGAAGCTCTGGGGCGGCGAGTCCGACTCGGGCTGTTGCTCAGTCTCCGATGTCGACGACGCCCGATGGGTGGCAAACCAGCTCGACATCGAACACCACGTGTTCAACTTCGGTGACGAGTTTCTCGAGCACGTCGTCAACCCGTTTGTCGACACGCACCGTTCGGGCGGCACCCCGAATCCATGTATCGAATGCAATCGACACATCAAGTTTGATCTCTTCTTCGAGCGCGCAACGGTCCTGGGCTTCGACCGCATTGCTACCGGGCACTACGCCCGTATAGCGCAGCTCGACGACGGCACGTTCCGTATGCAGCGCAGCATCGATCCGCTCAAGGACCAGAGTTATGTGCTGCACATGCTCGGCCAAGACGTGCTGGGGCGCGTGATGCTCCCGATCGGTGGCTGGAACAAGCCTGAGCTACGTGTTGAAGCGCAGCGGCGAGGTCTGCTCACCGCGACCAAGCCCGACAGCCAGGACGTGTGTTTCATCACGAAGTCCGGCGGGCGCGAGTCCTTCCTCGGCGCCCGCGGGGGTCTGACCCCAGGTGTGATCATCACTGAGGACGGCGAGAAGGTCGGTGAGGTCCCGGCCACAGAGCTGGTGACGATCGGGCAGCGCAAGGGCCTCAACGTGTCTGGCATGGGCGAGCCACAGTTTGTGGTCGATGTTGACCTTCAGGAATCCATCGTCACGATTGGACCGCGCCGGTCGCTCCAGGCGGGGGAGACAGGGTTCACTCAGCCGGTGTGGGCGCACCAGCCATTCACCGGCCGTGCACATGTTCAGGCCAGCGCCCACGGTGAAGCCCTGCGAGCGGCGGTCGAGCACGACCGGGTCGTCTGGGAAGCAGATCGAGACCGCATCGCACCGGGCCAGTCACTTGTCTTCTACGACAACGACCTCGTCATCGGAGGCGCAATCGCGACCTAATCCACGCCCAGTGTCGCTGTAACCCAGTCGAGCTCGCGGGTGACGTAGGTCGTGATGTCGGCATCCTTCAGGTGTTCAGGCAGTACATCCCACGTATACGTCTCGATCTCGAGGTGATCGGAGACGGGTTCCTTCCGGTGCACTGCGAGTGCGTCCTCGATTGCGAATCGGGTGGTTTTGAAAGGGCCTAGGTCCTCGAGAAAAACCGGTACGTGGAAGTGTGTTCTCCATTCGCAGGGGTTCGGATCGGCGCGCCACGCGGCGACTGCATCCTGAATGTTGAGGTACTGCGAAAGCTCACCATCTCGCCGTTGGGCCGTCTGGGTGAGATAGATGGTGTCCGAGTATTTCTCCAGCTCGTTGACGACGTCCGCCGTCACCTCAGGGATCCAGAGTGCGGCCGCTTCCTGAAGTTTGAAGATAGGAATGCCCGAGTCGGCGTAGAGACCGATCGACGCAGCGATGTCCTCGAATTCGACGGCCTGATGACAGATGTCGAACACCACGCCCAGGTGGCGGCGAAGGGCGCCGTGTGCATGTGCGATCGAAATGCCAGCCAGCGCGGCAAGTGCCGACGCACCATTCGCCGAGTACAGGTGTTCCTCGAAGTAGGCGACTGTCTCTGAGGTCGTTGCAAGAAAGCACCACGGCTCCGGTTCGAGCGCCAATGTCACGGTCCGACCGGTTCGGCGTTCGATATCGATGAGTCCGGCCACGACGCGATGTACGTTCCTTGTGAACGTTTCGATGTAGTCGGGTCCCGTGACGTTTGGCCGGAAGGCGAGCGGTGCGGTCTGAATGCTTGGTTTGATGTCGACGGGCACGAGGTCTGCGAGGACTTCGGCGACCGCGAGGGTGTACGTCACGCGATCCTCGGTCGTCCAGTCGGGTTCGTAGACCCTCTCCTTGACGATGCCACCTTTGAAGGGGCCGTAGGGGAACGCGTTTGCGGTGAGCAGATACAGCGACTCGTCCTCCATGAAGGAGCGGAGTTCCGCCCGTTCCTCGGCATCGTCGACGAGCAGGAGGGCTGATTGCGCGGACAGACGGAGTGACACGGCGAAAGGCGAGTCAGGGCTGACGGCCTTCTTGACGGCGGGACCGTAGGTCATGAGGCTTGTCTTCATCTCGTCCCAGGTGTCCCCGGGATGTACGAGCGTCGAGTAGGTGAGGTGGCCGAGGCCGTTCTTCAGTTCCATTGCGCTCCTTTAGCGGCGTTCGAGCAACGTCTGTTCGAACCAGGTGGTGGCCTCGGTTTCGGCGCGCTGCAGCTTTGTCTGGTCGCTGTAGAGCGTCATGGGCGATGCAATCGGTTGCACAGAGCAAACGATTGCACACAGGCTCTCCTCCGTCAATCAGGCCTCTACGCAACGTTGGGTCGGGACTGACCGAATCACCTAGAGTTGCTTCACCGACTCGCGTACGCACAAGCTCGGAGGAAAGGTCGCTCCCGCAGGCCTCTCCTCGGGATGTTTGATGAGCCGCAGAACAACATCACCCGCAGCACGTCCCACTTCGATGCCCGGATACACGACTGATGTCAGCGGCGGATTGATCTGGTCGATCATCGGCGAGTTGTTGTATCCAACGATCGAGATGTCACCCGGACACGAGAGTCCGTGCTCGCGAAACACACTCAGAGCACCCACGGCCATGAGGTCGTTGTGCGCAAAGACTGCCGTGGGGAGGTCGTTCCCATGAAGGTGGAGCAACAGTCGAGCCAATCGTTCGCCCTCTTCGCGGATTGGTCGCGCTCCAACCGATGAAAGCTCGAGCGGCTCAACACCGGCCTGCTCGCATTCATCTTGAAACCCCTGATGGCGGGCCACGAAGTTTCCGACATCGTCTGGACCACGGAGTTCGGCGATTCGGCTGTGACCGCGTTCGAAGAGGTGTCGTGTCGCCATGGCCCCACCCGCTTGGTCATTGTGGAGAACTTGGGTCAGCACAGTATTAGGCAGTCCGCGAACGGCGACGATCAATGGTGTGTGGATTGCGGCGCGCTCCAACACCTCACGGTTCTCGTAGCGTGCTCCCGCGCAAATCACAGCGTCGACACGACGGCTCAAGAGGTGGTCAACGCTCGACGCGAGTTCGGGAGGGTTGTCGTTTGTCTCGACGATCATCGGGAGCATCTGTTCGGTCGCCAAGCTTTGCGCGATGCCGTGGATCACGGGAGCAATGAACGGGTTAGCCAGGTCGGAAACGATCACACCAATGGTCCCTGTGGCGCCGCGGCGCATCGCGCCAGCAACTCGATCGCCTCGATACCCGAGCTCGATTGCGGTCTCGCGCACCAGCGCGACCATCTCCTCGCTGATGCGGTGGGATTTGCTTGGATCCAGAGCGCGAGAAACCGTCGACGCGTTGACGCCGAGTGCCGACGCGATGTGCTTCAGGGTGACATCAGAAATGGGAAGCGCCTTTCATCCAGCCCGTCCAGCGAGCCTGGCGTCCGTCATGACTTCGGCGTTCGTCTTGGCGATACTTCACGACAGGTGCGAAAACGTATTGCTTAGGATTGTACTCTATGAAATGATGCAATCGAATGCACAAAAGACCGACGCCGCTTCTGGTGAGGACATGACGACTTGGTCCAGCATCGAATTGATCGAAGCAGGCCTCTGATGACCGAGCCAACGCGAACCAATACGAGGAGCACGTAGATGGCAATTCCGACGTTTGGGCCTAACACCGTGGATTGGGAGCAGCGCACTGACATGGACCGATTGCGGACCGAGCGCCTCGCCAAGTTGAAGGCGACGCTCGATGCATCCGAGCTCGGTGCGCTTCTCACGTTCGATTTCTCGAACATCCGATACATGACCTCGACGCACATCGGCACGTGGGCGATCGACAAACTCATTCGGTTTGCGCTTCTACCGCGTGGCGGTGAGCCGATCATCTGGGACTTCGGGTCAGCGGCCAAGCACCACCAGCTCTATGCGCCATGGCTCGACCACGGTCACGCGCACGCTGGAACACCAGGCGAATCGTGCCACCAGACGCACGGTTCTCGGGCAGGTATGTCGACTCTTCGAGGGGCGATGCCACCAGGTGCGGGTATGGCTGAGGACGTCGCGACGAAGGTCTACGACGTGCTCAAGGAGTACGGCCTCGAGAACGAGCCGATTGGCCTTGACATCGTCGAGATGCCTGTCCTCGCAGCGATGACCGCGAAGGGGATGACCGTCGTTGATGGACAACAAGTCTTTCTGGAGGCGCGTCGCGTCAAGACAAAGGACGAAATCTCCCTTCTGACACACGCGTGTTCGATGGTCGATGCTGCGTACGAGGAGCTGTACAGATATCTCCGGCCAGGCGTGCGCGAGAACGAGTGCGTGGGATTGGTCAACAAAGTCCTGCTCGATCTCGGCTCAGAACATGTCGAGGGCGTCAACGCCATCTCTGGCGAACGATGTGCGCCCCATCCCCATGTGTACAGCGATCGCATCATCCGACCCGGCGATCCGGCGTTCTTCGACATCCTCCACAGCTACAACGGTTATCGCACCTGCTACTACCGAACCTTCCAGGTCGGTAGTGCGTCACCGGCTCAGCGCGACGCATACAAGATCTGCCGCGAGTACATCGACACGGCGATTGCGCTCGTGAAACCAGGGACGACCACCGCCGACATCTGTGCTGTCTGGCCGGCTGCGACGGACTTTGGGTTCGAGAACGAGATGGACGCGTTCGGCTTGCAGTACGGCCATGGCGTTGGATTGTCGATCTGGGAACGTCCGATTTTCAGTCGGATGATCTCGTTCGACCATCCGGAGGTTCTTGAGGAAGGAATGGTGTTTGCACTCGAGACCTACTGGCCGGCTAAGGATGGTTGGTCAGCAGCGCGAATCGAGGAGGAGGTGGTCGTCACGGCTGACGGCTGCGAGATCATCACTCGGTTCCCGGCTGAAGACCTCTTGATCTGTGGCACCAGATATTGGACGTTCGACGGTGCGTTGCCGTCGCTTCGGGAGTCGCAGTCACACCTCAACACACCAGAGGGCCGAGGACAGTGAGATCGGAACGGTGACACACATCGCACTGACCCACGAAAGGGAGAGCTCAAGGAGGGCCAAAATGACAGTAGAGGGAAAGCGAGTACTTGTGACCGGCGCGGCACAGGGAATCGGTCGAGGCATTGTCGAACGGCTGGCGTCCGATGGCGCGCTCGTCTGTGTTGCTGATCTCAACGGAGACGGTGCCGAACAGGTAGCCGCGGGCATTCGAGAGACTGGCGGCCAGGCCATGTCAGCGGCAGGCAACGTTGCAGAACGGGCCGATATCCGCAGCATGATCGACGTCTGCGTGTCTGAACTCGGTGGGTTGGATGTGATGTTCAACAACGCTGGTTTCAATAAGCCGCAACCCTTTCTCGAGGTCACTGAAGACGTCTGGCATCAGGTGATGAACGTGAATGCCCTCGGGGTGCTCATGGGAACGCAGGAGGCTGCGAAGACGATGATCGCGCAAGGCACCGGCGGCAAGATCGTCAACACGACATCGATTGCTGGTCGAGAAGGCTTTCCTAGCTTCGTGCCGTATTGCGTGTCGAAGTTCGGTGTCATTGCCATCACGCAAGGAGCGGCTCGAGCGCTCGCTGAACACGACATCACGGTAAACGCCTTCGCCCCGGGTGTCGTTGCGACGCCACTGTGGGAACAGCTCGACCTCGACCTGATGGATATCGGAGACTCCGAGACTCCAGGCCAAGCGATGGAAGACTTCTCGGCTGGGATCCTCAAGGGACGTCCGGCCGATCCAAGCGACATCGCTGGCACGTGTCGTTTCCTTGCGTCGACGGACTCGGATTACATGACCGCACAGGTGATCATGATCGACGGCGGAATGGTGCTCGTATGAGTTTGAAGTTCGACCCCTGGTACGAGTTTCGGAACCGGCCACAGTGGCATCAGCCACCAGCAAAGTCGCACAGACTTCACAGTCTCAAACGTGAGCCCCGCTGGGTGGAACACTCAATGGTCCGCGGGAGAAAGGCATGACGAGATTTGCCGGAAAAGCAGTACTCATCGCTGGAGCGGCCGGCGATATCGGAACCGCTGTCGCCCGACGCTTCGCCGAAGAGGGCGCTGACCTTGCGCTGTTCGACATTGGACCGAAGGTGAAGCAGTTGTCGGGCCTGACCGACGGCGACGCCCTAATTGGAGAGATGGATCTGACCGACGAACAATCCTGCAACGCAGCCGTTGCCACCACCGTCGAGCAATACGGGCGGATCGACGTGGTGGCGATCATCGCCGGCGTGAACCAGGAAGCGACACCCATCGACGAGCTCTCATCAGTCGAATGGGACCGCGTGATGAACGTGAACCTCAAAGGCCCGTTCCTGCTATCGAGGGCGGTCATCCCCCATCTCAGCACCGGTGGATCGATGGTCACGATCGGCTCATGGTGGGGCCATGCCGGACACGCCTATTTCAGTGCCTACTGCTCAGCTAAAGCAGGCCTGATCGTCTTCACCCAGTGCCTGGCTGAAGAGCTCGCGCCGAAGAGATCGCGAGCCAACTGCATCTGTCCGGGAAACATCGACACTTCGATGCACACCGGAGCTCTTCACGCCGAGGCCGAGCAACGCGGAATAACGTTCGAAGAGATGAAGTCCATCGAATGGGCCAAGATCCCACTAGGCAAGGCGGGCGACCCCGTCGACATCGCCAATGCCGCCCTCTTCTTGTCGTCCGACGACGCCAAATACATCACTGGTGCCTCGATCGACGTGAACGGTGGCGTCCTCTTTCGGTGACGTTCCCGAGCGGGGATGTAGTCGGTGTGTGCCACCCTCTGCCAACTGGGGTCGCGTCTCACTTTCTTCTATCTGGTGTGGCTCG
>CAXMRH010000293.1:0-7840 GCA_964196045.1 uncultured Chthoniobacterales bacterium
GTCCCAGTCCGTTGTTGCCGTCGATCAGTGCGCTCGTTGGAGTTTCGTGGAGAATCTCGATCGCTGGATCGAGGTTGACCCCTCCGGCCTGAATTCGCCGGATGTAGGGCCCGAGCCGGATAAGGCCGTGGCCTGTCCGACCACGGGCATCGGCCTCCACGAGGCGTTTTGCGGTGATCGCCGCGTGATCAGGTGATACGTCAACTGAGCGAAATGCAGCTGACGTGAACTCTTCGAGCGTTTCCTTCGGAAATCGGTCTTGTGTCACGAGACGGTTGGGGTTCCGTGGTTCGAGACCGTTTCTCCGGTTTCGGTAAATGTCCGCGTGACGTCGGTGGCGCCGTAGACCCAGAGGATTCGCATCACCGTGTCTCCGTCGTTCTCGAACCGATGCGGCTCGCCGGCCGGAACCTTCGTGCAGTCGTACTGTCCGATGCGGTGTTCTTCGCCGTCGATCTCCACGAAGCCGCTGCCCTCAAGCACGGTCACCTGTTCAATCGTATTGTGGCTGTGTCGCGCGAGTCCGGCTCCGGGCGGGAACGACGTAATTCCCTGGATGAACGTCTGCCCGGGTAGAGGCGGATCGGTGAGACGCACGGTCTCGATGCCGTCGCCCCTCGAAACGGCCTCCTGGCCACCGAAGTTGATCAGTTGTCCCATTGTCTTCCCCTCCGAAGTTCTGGTCACCCCAGAAGATCTGACATTATATCAGACGTGCCGCGACGGCCGTTCTAAGGTGGGGAGCACCATGAAGATCACCAGTGTTGAAGCAATCCCTGTCCGTGTGCCCTTGACCAAGCCGATTGTGATGTCGCACATCACGGTCTATCAGTCGGACAACGTTCTCGTGAAGATCACCACCGACGACGGCGTGGTCGGCTGGGGTGAGGGCGTCGAGGCCACCGATCTGACCGGGGAAACACAACAGAGCATTCAGGCGGCGATCGAATTCCTCGGCGCGCGCATCATTGGTCAGGATCCAATGCGCCGCACCTCTCTGTGGTCCGAGATGTCAGCGATGATGTACGGCAACGAGACAGCAGTCGGAGCCATAGACATCGCGTTGTACGACATTGCTGGGAAGGTGCTTGACGTCCCCGTTGCCGAGTTGCTCGGTGGCGTGGCACGGCGCGAGATCCCTGCCCTGACAATGGTCGGCAGCGGAGTGCCCGCAGACGACATCGCTGCTGCCCGAACGAAGTACGACGCCGGCTATCGGTGGTTCAAGGTCAAGCTTGGAATTGGTGATATCGCGGATGAACTCTCCACCGTGCTGGGCATGCGCGACGAACTGCCCTCCGATGCGATTGTCTGTGGCGATGCGAATCAGGGCTGGTCCGAACCGGAGGCGATTCGATTTCTCCAGGCCCTTGACGGACATGACATCCGCTTCATCGAACAGCCAATCCGCCAGGGTGATCTGGCGGCGATGCTTCGGGTAGCGCATGCATCGCCGATTCCGATCTGTGCCGACCAGAGCGTGCATTCATTCAGTGACATCGCTTCGTTCTGGAGGACCGGCGTCGCGGGGGTGAGCCTCAAACTTGTGAAGCTCGGTGGAATCACCGGCGTCATGCGGGGCGCGAATCTGTGCGAGGCGCTCGGCCTGTCGATCAACCTCGCAGGAAAGATCGCCGAATCCAGCGTTGCCGCTGCGGCGAACATTCATTGCGCCGCGGCGATGAGAGCCATCGACTTCGGGTGCAGCCCCGGTAACCAGGGCCTGAGCGGGGACGTCACGACGAAACCCTTGGCGATCGACAACGGTCACTACACGCTCCCTTCTGGTCCGGGACTCGGGATCGACGTCGACAACATCGGCGAATGAGACTTCGCTTCCAATGACCAACCAGCTCCGAATCGGTGTAGTCGGCGGGTCGATCGGTGGCCTGACGGCAGCCGTGCTCCTTCACGAGCTAGGCCACGACGTCCGCGTGTTTGAGCGATCTACCACCGCGCTCGAAGGTTGCGGAGCCGGCATCGTCGTACTCCCGATTACTGAGCGGTACTTCGTCGAGCGCGGCGGTCGGCTCGGTGCCGATGAGTCCGAGGCTCGGGAGGTTGCTCTCACGCTCACGAACTGGAGTTACGTGAATCGCGAAGGGGAGATCATCGAGGCCGTCCCCACGCACAACCGTTTCACCGCGTGGAACACGTTGTACAGGGCTCTACTCGAATCGTTTCCCGTAGACCAATACCTCCTCGGTCACCACGCCACCGCGATCGAGCAGCGAGTGAACGACGACGCAACGGTTCGGATTTCGTTTGCGAACGGGGAAGAACATCATTGCGACCTACTCGTCGGTGCCGACGGAATGGGATCCACGGTGCGGACCTTGGTCTCGCCTGATACTGCCACGACATATGCGGGGTATGTGGCGTGGAGGGGCACCGTGCAAGAGAGTGAACTCTCCCCAGAGACCGCGGCGATGCTTGGCGACGCCATGATCTACCAGGTTCTCGACCACAGCCACATTCTTGCGTACGCGATCCCGGGTCCTGACGACTCGATCGAAGCGGGAGCCCGGTCGATCAACTTCGTCTGGTATCGGAATGCGTCGGGCGCATACTTCGACGAACTTATGACCGACAACTACGGCGAGGTTCGTCCTTCCACCGTGCCGCCCGGATTCCTCCAGACCCAGTTCGTGAACGAGCTCCACGGCGAGGCGGGACGAGTCCTCTCGCCGCAACTCGCCGAACTCGTTCGTCTGTGCCCGCATCCGTTCATTCAAGCGATCTTCGACATGAGAGCAGAGCGGCTCGTCCACGACCGAACGATCCTGCTCGGTGACGCTGCAGCTGTTGTTCGGCCGCACGTCGCAGCCGGTGCTGCGAAGGCGTGCGCCGATGCGTGGGCACTTCGTGAACACTTGCAGGATCCGGTCGAGCTGACTGCGGCTCTGGCTGCATGGGAAGTCGAGCAGCTCGCTGTCGCAACGGCCGTGGCCGAGCGATCGCGGTCGATGGGCGAATCTGCGCAGGTGGAGTCGACGATGGTTCCCGGTGATCCATCTTGGCGATTTGGGCTGTTTGGACCGGGGAATTGAGCTAACGAGGTGTCTCTTTCCGACGAACACATGCGGCGATATCGAGAGGGTGGCTCTCTCGTGCTTCGCGGCATTCTGAGCGAGCAGCGGATGGGAGATCTTCGAGCCGCGGCCGAGGAATTCGAGGACGAAGCGCGCACGCTCGATGCGAGTTCGAATGTGATCGAGCTCGATGACGTGGCGAGTCGTGCGATGGGCGAGCAGCGAATTCGCCGCATCAAGAGCCCCCACCTTCACCATGAAGCCTTTGCCGCTCAACTGCGCGACCCGGCTCTCCTCGACATGGTGGAACAATTGATTGGCCCCAACATTCGGTGGCATCACACAAAGCTCAACGCGAAGCAACCCCGTGGTTCTGGGCACGTCGAGTGGCACACCGATTGGGGCTACTACCCCCACACGAACTGCGACCTACTCGAGGTCGGTGTCGCGATCGATCCGTCCACGATCGAGAACGGCTGCCTCTATGTTCTGCCTGGCACACATCTCGGACCAGCTCTCGATCACACCGAGAACGGAGTCTTCGTAGGGGCCGTTCCTGCAGGGAGCTTCGACTCCGATGCGGCTGAGCCTCTCGTTCTTGAGCCTGGTGACATCTCTATTCATCACGTCCGGATCCTGCATGGCAGTGGCCCGAATCGGTCCGACGCTCAACGAAGACTGCTTCTTCAGGGATACTCAGCCGCCGATGCGTGGCCGATCATGGCTCAGCACCAACCGTCGGACTGGCCCGAGTGGGACGACCGAATGCTGCGTGGTGAGCCCACGACCCAGGCCCGCCTCGATGGCAGCCCAGTCCGGGTCCCGCTGCCCGTTACGGCGGCGCTTGGACTCTTCGACACACAGCGATTGATGCAGAGGTCGCACTTCGCCGACCAGCTCGGACGTGAAGCGGCGGCGTCGTGAGCATCGGGTTGGCGATCGTTGGCGCGGGCAAGATCGGTCGGCATAGGGCGCGGCTCGCCAAGCAGCACGCAGGCGTGTCCTTCCTGGCTATCGCCGACATCGACGCGGCAGCGGCCCAGACCCTTGCCGACGAGGTTGGTGCCGATACGTGGTCAACCAACGTCGAGTCGATCGTTGGATCGACCGACGTCGATGCGGTCGTTATCTCCACCCAGGAAATGGCACATACCGAGCCGCTGTTACAGACCTTGCCGTTCGGGAAGCCGACGCTCGTAGAGAAACCAATCACGCTCACGCTCGCCGACGCAGACGCCGTCATCGACGTAGCGAATGGGCACGGCGTCGATCTACGCGTCGGGTATTCGATGCGGTACGCGCAGCGATATGCAGTCGCGAAGGAGCAGCTCGAACAAAAGCAGATCGGGCAACTCATCGGTGGTCTCGCTCGGACCTACGACACCTTGGCGGTAGCCGAGGCAATCCTCACGCGATCTCCGACGGCTACTCCCGTGATGGACATCCTCACGTACATCGTTGATGTCATTGGCTGGTACCACCCACACGCGCGACCCGTGGAGGTCAGCGCCAGATCGAACGGTTCGATACTTCGATCTAGAGGTCACGATGTCGACGACCTTACGTTCGCGGTCGTGACGTACGACGATGGAGCGATCTTCGACCTCGCGACTAGTTATTCGTTGCCGGCCGGATATCCGACGAACGGGATGTCGACTCGTTTCGAGCTCCTCGGGACGAACGGCGTGTTATTCATCACCGAGGACCATGGCGACCAGGTGATGTACACCGATTCCGGATATGAAAACGCTTACGTCGAGCAGACGTTGAACCTTGCATATCTCGGAAGTCGTACGTCGGGTGAATGGGCGGGTGGAACCATGTTCGGAAGGGTCGCCAACGAGACGCGGGCCTGGCTCGATCATCTTGCCGTTGGGGGGCCGTGTCATCTGACTACTGCCGCAGAAGCCAGGACGACGTTGGCAGTCACGCTTGCAATAGATGAAGCGGCTGCGACAGGACGGGTTATCACCTTGAAGGAGAGTGAGTAATGCGAGTTGGATTTGTTGGATTGGGCCGAATGGGTTTGCCGATGGCGAAGCACATCGCTGCGGCTGGGCACGAACTGTTGGTGTTCGATGTGTCAGAAGCCGCACGGGTGCGAGCTGGTGAAGCTGGCCTCACCGTCGCCACGGAACTCGCTGAATTCAGCAACGTAGAGGTGCTGGGCACCTCGCTCCCTGCAACCGAGCACGTCGAGAGTGTGTTCTTCGGCGATGGTGGTCTCGCGCCCATACTTTCGGCCCGCACGGTGTGTGCCGACATGTCAACGATCTCGATCGCGGGGTCACGTTCCATTTCGCAGCGCTGTGCGGATCGAGAGATCTCGTTTCTCGATGCGCCAGTGAGCGGTACCTCGATCCACGCTGAGGCAGCCTCGCTCGTTGTCATGGTTGGTGGTGCCGCCGGTGCCGTCCAGACAGCTCGTCCAGTCCTCGAGTGCTTCGCTGCCGAAGTTGCTCACGTAGGCGACAGCGGGACAGGACTCGAACTCAAGTTGATCACGAACAGGTTGCTGACCACACATTTGGCCGCCATCGCCGAAGCGGTCGTTTCGATCGAAAAGACAGACCTCAACGTGTCGCAATGTATCGAGCTGTTGCGTGCTGGAGCCGTACCTCGGCTGCTCGACTACAAAGGGGCGGCGCTCGCCAACCGCGACTTCTCGCCGATGTTCACGGTCGATCTGATGCGCAAGGACCTGAGGCTTGCAGCAGACGAACTCGCTCCTGTTGCGCTTGCGGCCGCAGCGCACGAGATCGTGGAAGCGACAAGTGATCTCGGTATGGGTGATGACGATCTTGCGGCGCTGATCACGATCGTGGAGCAGCGAAGCGCGTGACTCCGGCCGATCCGTGCGCCGGCACGTCAGACCATGAAGCGGCCACCATTGACGTTGAGTGTCTCACCGGTCATGTAGCCGCCCTCTTCGGACGCAAGGAACATCATCCATGCGACAAGATCATCGACCTCCCCATATCGGCCGAGCGGAATCGTTTTCTGAGTCTTGGCCCGCTCTTCTTCGGATCGGACGACCTTGATGCGGTCTGTCAGGACCGCGCTGGGAGACAACGCATTCGACGTGATCCCCGCTTCCGCGAGCTCAAAGGCAAGAACACGAGCGAGCGAGAGAACTGCAGCCTTGGCGGCAGCGTAGGGCGGCGACGATCGGTACATCGCGGTCTGCCCGGCCAGCGAAGCGATCGTGATGATTCGTCCGGCGGCAGACTTGCGCAGCAGCGGGATCGCGCTCTGGGCGCACAAGAACACTGCTTTGAGGTTGAGGGCGATGACACGATCCCACTCGTCCTCCGAGAGGGTTTCCGTCGTGTTTTGTTCCCAGAAGCCGCCGGCGTTGTTGATCAGGACATCGACCCTTCCGTGCTCGGCTCCGATGGCTTCAAAAGTCTCTCGAACAGCTTTCGACGAGGTGATGTCGCACTCGACGAACGTCGTTCCAGTTCGTTCGGCGACAGCTACGCCACGCTCGACGTCAATATCGAGCCCGTAGACGATGGCGCCGGCCCCTGCGAACGAGTCGACGGCACCTTCACCCATCCCAATCGCAGAACCGGTGATCACAACGACTCGATCGGGGAAAGACCAGACAACATTTCCCATGACTTACTCCTGAACCAGTTCGATGAGCGTTCCGAGAGCGCCCTTTGGGTGGATGAACGCAATCGTCGATCCCCTCGATCCGGGTCTCGGTTCGGTGTCGATCGGTGTCGCCCCCGCCGCGACCATCGAGGCCAGCGCTTCGGCACAATCGTCGACGCGTTAGCCCACGTGATGCAGGCCTTCACCACGCTTCTGAAGGTACTTGGAGACCGGCGAGTCTTCTCGAGTTCCGGTGATGAGTTGAATGTACGATTCGGCCACATTCAGCATGGCCTCGTCGACTCCGTCGCCCTCACCTCGCTCGCGATGTTCGACTGTCGCCCCCAACGCGGTTTCGTAGAATTCGATCGCCGCGTCGAGGTCGTGAACGGCAATTGCGACATGATCTATTTCGGTGAGAAGCACCCTCATATTCTAGGAGTTGTCAGGCCCCGGTGCCCAACAAAGCGACCCTGCGATAGTGCCGAATTCGCTCAATTCTTCAAACAATGACATACAACCCCGTGCAAAGGAATCACCCATGAAGTTCGTAACGATCAAGACGGCCAGCGGTAGCGGAATCGGCGTGCAACGCGACGATGGATCGGTGGTCGATCTCGCACACGAGTCGGACCTACCAACCGACATGGCCGCTTTCGTCGCTCTTGGCGAAGAGGGGATCGCTGCCGCCAAACGCGTCCATGACGACGAGGGAGCAAGCCCGGTGTCCGAACCCACGTTGCTCGCTCCGATTCGGCCGCGAAACAACATCATGGCGATCGGTAAGAACTATCGCGCTCACGCGCTCGAGTTTTCCGCAAGTGGGTTTGATGCTTCGGAGACGACGGCGCTCCCGGAGCACCCGATCGTCTTCACCAAGGCGCTCTCCTCGATCGTCGCAGATGGCGACGCGATCGAACTCTCGTCCGATCCGAGCGGGACGACCGACTACGAGGGTGAGCTCGGTGTGATCATCGGCAAGGGCGGCATGAACATCTCCAAGGAGGATGCCTTCGATCACGTGTATGGGTACACGGTCATCAACGACGTCACCGCTCGGGAGTTTCAGCAAGATCATGTGCAGTTCTTCTTAGGTAAGAGCGCGGCGACCTTCGGTCCTATGGGTCCAGCCATCGTCACCCGTGATGAAATCGCCGACATCACCGAAGTCACCTTGCGCACTCGGGTCAATGGCGAGCTACGACAAG
>CAXMRH010000294.1:0-4211 GCA_964196045.1 uncultured Chthoniobacterales bacterium
TGTGGTCTTGGTGGTGATGACACGATCAATGGTGGTATCGGTAACGATGTGATCTTTGCCGGTGACGGCAATGACACTGTGTTCGGTGAAGGCGCCCTTGGTGGTGCTGGTATCGATGTCATTCATGGTGGTCCTGGTAACGACACGTTGCTGGGCTTTGGTGGTGCCGACATGATCTTCGGTGAGGCTGGTCTCGACCGGTTGTTTGGTGGCGATGGTGACGACCAGCTTGATGGCGGTGACGACGATGATCAGATCCGCGGTGACGCTGGTGTGGACACGATCGACGGCGGCTTGGGCGCAGACCAGATCTGGTCTCACACCGGCAACGACGTGATCTCAGGCGGCGGGGGTAATGACATTATCAATGCTGGTCCTGATGACGACACGGTCAATGCCGGTTCCGGCAACGACCGTGTGTTCGGTATCACTGGTGCCGATGTGATCAACGGTGAGGACGGTATGGACCTGTTGTATGGCGGTCCAGGAGCCGACACCATCGATGGTGGCCTCGGAGACGACATGATGTGGGGCAATGAACAGCCTGACATCATGACCGATCCGGGTGGCACCAACATCTTCAATGCCGGTCAGGGTGACGACATGGTCACTGGTGGTCCCGGTGACGACACCATTTATGGTGACGGCACGTTGGCTCACCAGGGTAACGACACGATCATTGGTGGTCTCGGTTCGGACACGATCTTCGGGTTTGCTGGTTCGGACAACATCAACACCTCCGACGGTGTTGCCGACACTGTGAACGCTGGCCCAGACCCGGGTATCGACGTCTGTGTCTTCGACGCATTCGACACCGTGTGGTTGTGCCCTAGCGTGCCCTAGGTAGGAGCAAGCCAACAAGCGTTGGTAAGGCCGCCCCGACAACTCTCGTAGTCGTCGGGGCGGCCTGCCGCATTTTCTCTGCTGTCTCGACATTCGGTATTCGTCTGAATCCGGTGAGGTCGAGGGACTACAGTGGGCGGAGCGATGGAGGTTCGGGTTCGGTGATCAGCCATCCGCACAGGTGCATCTTCGTACACATTCCAAAGTGTGCTGGACAGAGCGTCGAGCATCTCTTTCTGGACGCGCTCGGACACGACTGGGATAGCCGTGCCATTCTTTCCCTCGGATTCAACAATGACCCCGCCCTCGGACCGCCTCGACTCGCCCATCTCAAGGCGAGTGAATACGTAGATCTGGGATATGTCTCTCAAGAGACGTTCGACGACTATTTTAAGTTCGCTATCGTGAGGAATCCGTGGGCTCGCCTCGTGTCGATGTACAAGTACCTCGGACTTCATCTCCGGCGAGATTTTCGGGACTTCGTGCTATCTGATCTCGAGCGAAAGTATCTGCCAAAGATGCGCTGGTTCGCCGGACCACAGACCGACTTCGTCGTCGACGAAGCAAACAACCTTCTCGTCGACATCATCGTCCGGTTCGAGCAGCTCGATGAAGGCTTCGAGCCTGTCGCACGAGCGGTGGGCCTTCCCAACGCAAGCCTCCCGCACGTGAATCCATCTTCCGACATTCTGCCTCAGTTCGGGCTTCGACCGAAGCAGCTCGCGAGGTTCGCCCTCAGGCAGGTCAAGGACAGGTCGATCGCCCACCACTCGAACTATCGAGACTATTACGACAACGAGACCCGGGACGCCGTGGCACGCATCTACCATAGCGACATCGAGATATTCGGTTATGTGTTCGACGAGCACAAGCCGACGAGCACACCGTGACGACCTCGAAGAAATCGCCCGACCCGGGCCTCGATCGCGTTCATCAGGACCCCCCTTTTTTCATATCCGGCCTACCGCGAAGTGGCACGACGTACGTCGGGACCATCCTCGACCAGGATCCTTCGATCGTGATGTTCAACGAACCGCTGAACGATGAGTTCGGGCTCCGTCGGGTCACCCACAAATATCCGTACGTCTCGGGCGGCGCCGACCTCGCGTCGTCTAGCTCGGCCGAATGGCTCGACGCTGTACTCAACCTGCGGGGAGGATGGCGGCGGTTTGCATTTTCGCCGGATCGTTCACGATCGTCGCATGCCGCAAAGATCATGCTCGGCTCGCGTGTGAGTTGGCGTTGGAGGCTCTCACGCCTCCAGCGCCTAACAACACATGCCGGTCCTCGGGTGTGCATCAAGGATCCATTCGCGACATTCGCGCTCGATCATCTCGCGAGGCAGAGCTCGATTCGATCGGTGTGCATGGTTCGCCATCCTGCCGCGTACTACCTCAGCTTTCGCACGCAGCGGTGGCGCATCGGGATGCACCAACTCGCTAATGAAGATGCGCTTCGATTGGCCTACGGCGAAGGAATCGATGACCGTACATGGAAAGCGGCAGCGCACGACCAACTGGTCTACTGCGGCCTGCTGTGGAAGATGATGGCGCGAGCAATCACGGATTCGCCGATGGAAGTGCTCTCGGTGCGCCACGAGGACCTTTCACTCGACGCCGATCACGTGATGGATCACGTCACTGGCCATCTCGGACTCGACTACAGCGCCCCGATGCGCGAATTCGTCGAGCGCACGACCCATGGCAGTGCGGTCGCACCTCAGTACCAACAGTTCCGACAGTTCAACCGGAACTCGGCGAGCCTCGTGGACTACTGGCGCGGTGCCATCGACATCGCTGAGCAAAGTCGACTCCGAAGTCTCGTAGCGGACGATCTGGAACGGTTCTACGCGGAGTGGTGAGGGTGCTCAGCTGACGACGGCGCTACCGGCCCTTACCCGTAGCAGTGCGGACCGGAGAAACACCTGGTCGATCTCGGCGACGAGCATCTCGCTACGTTTGCCGGCTCTTGCCATCAGGATCCTGCGGCGTTGCGAAGTACCTGCTCGTAGAGATCGACGATCAGCTTCAAGGTGAACCGCTCGCGAACGCGCTCGATCGCGCGGGATCGATGCACCGAGTCGTCGCTTTCGAGAAACGAAAGGCTGTCTCGAACCGCGTGATTTGGGTCGGTGAAATAGTGACCCGAACTCCCAGCGGCCTCGCGGTTGAAAGGTGTGTCATACGAAGAAATCAACGCACCCACACCCATCGCCTCGATGATGCTCGGATTTATTCCACCGACTGAATGCCCGTGCAAATAGAGTCGCGCGTCCCGGAGAAGCACGCCAAAGCCACGCCGGTCCGAAATGTGGCCAAGAAGTTTCACTCGATCATCTTTTCGGGCCAATGCCTCCAGTTCGCGCTGCACAGGTGATGCATAACCCACCGTTCCCAGGACGACCAGTGGCTCGGTCAGATCTGTTGCGACATGCGAGCGCGCGATTTCTACGATGTGGTTCTCCGGAATAAGTCGTCCACCCGTCACGAGATATCCGCGATTAGTAAGGCCGAACGAAGCCAGATAGACGTCGTCGATCGGCTGGCGCGAGTCCTCCTCGATCAAACCAGTCCAGCAATACGGGATCACTTGCGATTCTGCGTTGAACTCGTCGCGATAAATATCCGCCATCGCTTCGCAATCGGTAACGAGTGTGGTCGCCGCGTGCCGCGAAATTCGAGCGCAATTGTAGAACACCCGCTTCGCGGTGCTTCCCCATTTGCCACGGATCCACTCCTGTCCGTCGACGTTTAACACGGTGGGGGTGCCAGACTTCGTGAGAAGGCCAAGTACAGGCGCATTCGCGACGTTAAAGCTCAACACAACATCGTGACGTTTGAACCCCGCAACACCCGCAGCGACGACGCTGTGCGACAGCGTGTCGAGCTGTTTGGTGCGAATAGAGGGCAGTCCAACCTTCTTGACGCCAAGGTAGTTTTCTCGAGACCCAACTGCTTCGCGGGCGTACAGCGTGACTCGGTGCCCACGGGTCACAAGCTCGGGCAAAAGGACTGTGCAGAAGGTCTCGTAGCCACCGTACGTCGACGGGATCGAGCGAATTCCAAAGACACCAATGTCCATGCCCTCGTTGTTCATTCGTTCTCCCGCACTTCCCAAAGCCAGCTACCCACTTGACGGTAGAGCACCTGATTCGTTATCGAAATAGGCCGACGAGTCTGGTCTATAGGCCAGAAGAACTGCTGTCCATCGCTGTGTCCCGTTCCGCTGTGCAGACCTCAACAAGTCGCCCAGTACGCCGCCGTTCAGGGCCCTTGTCCGGTCGATGGCATCGAGCCAAGCGCCAGGATCGTCTGGGTCAGTGACGATCCCGGGCCAATCAGAACCAAAGAACTCCTCTAGGAAAGCCG
>CAXMRH010000295.1:0-2554 GCA_964196045.1 uncultured Chthoniobacterales bacterium
GGACTCGTTGTCGACCCACTCGGTGATCTCCATCACGTCGGTCAGCCGGAGTGGCCCGACCTTGGTCTCGCACTCGAACGATGTGCCGACACCTTCGGTCGATGCCGACGTGAACCAGATCGCTTCGGCATCGTGCATCCACTGCACATGCCTCGAGATGTTGCGGACGTCTGACCAGATCACATCTGGCGCTGCATCGAGTTCGGTCTCGACTGTGATTGCAACCATGCAGCCAGACTAGGGGCGTCGCTTGAAGATCGATTCCCGACGTGGCATTTCGAGTGCTCGCTCGACACACTTCGGCAATGCCAACGCACACCACTCCGCATCGGGTGCGGTTCCACGAGCTCGATCCCTACGACCACGTGAACCACGCGATGTACGTGACGTACTTCGAGGTTGGTCGCGTCGATGCCCTCGACGCGGTCGAGTTAGGCCTCGACAAACTCAAGGCGGATGGTTATCAGTTTGTCGTCACCAAGATCGACGTCCGGTTTCGGCGGGCCGCGACAGCAGGAGAGGACTTGATGATTCATACCGGTGTGGGGTCGTTCGGCCGAGCGTCCACCGAATGGCATCAGGAGATTTGCCGTGGAGATGACCTCGTCTCGACGGCCACGGTTACTGTCGCGATAACGGATCGGAACGGCAAGCCGATCAGGCCGCCAGCGTTCATCTTCGAACGACTGCAAGCCCTTTCGGTCGAATAGCCGGCGGCTCAAGAAGCTACGTACACGCTCACCGCAGTGGAACTTTCCTCGCCGCAGGGGGTGTCGTCCCAATCTGCGTATCGAGCACCGAGTCGGAAGTTGGACGCCTCGGCCATCACGTCGAGTTGCTGCAAGGTGGCGTAGCGAATCCTCCACGGGCGAAGCTTGATACCTGCGTCAGAAATCTGGATGTGTTGACCGGTTATCTGTTGGCTGTCCGCATCGCGGATCGTCGCGGTAAGCACGGCACTGTCGACACTGATCGAACGGGTCGTGACGAGCCGGTCAAGTGCCGGGTCAGGCGCACCCGGAATCATCGCCTCGATGACGAGACGGCCGCCTAGACGTAGCACTCGACGGCACTCGGCGAAACACGACAACTGTGCCTGCTCTGTTTGCAGATTGAAGAGGGTGTTTGTGGCAATCAGCGCGAGATCGAAATGTGCGTCGCCGATCGGCAATGACTGCATGTCGCCGCCCAATGCAACGGCCCCGGAGGCCGCCCGGAAACGGTCGAGCATTGCCGTCGACGAATCCACACCGACTACGTCGTGACCGTGGGTCGATATGGCTGTCGAGAGCCGGCCGGTTCCGACGCCGAGCTCGAGCACACGTTGGGACTCGCCGAGGCGGTCGACAAAGGCCGCAGTCGCCTCAGCGTCCGAAACGTCGTCGTACCACTCGTCGTACACATCGGCGAAGCTCTCGCCATATCTGTCTGGGCCGAATTCGTCGATCGGTGGTGGAAGCATCTGTATGAAGGGGTCTGGCACCGACTAAGAATGGCGCAGTGACCGGACTGCAATCCAGTGCGACGACGCGGCGGCCGCTGCGCGTCCCGACCGCAGAAGAACTCCCGCCCCTTCTCGCGCGGTCGCCCCTGGCGATTTTCGACGAGGCCATCACGTTTCTGCGGATCCAGCCGGGGCTACTTCTCGGCATCGCGCTCATCGTGATGATCCCGCTCCGATTGATCGCTGCCGCCATGCCTGGATCGCCGCTTCGTGATGCTCGCCCGGATGAGCTCCTCGACATTTTTGTCGGAAACCTCAGTCAACCTGGCGCGGTCGCCGCAGCGTTCGTGACGCTCATTCTCGAATCCGTCGCGTTGTTCACCATTGCTTCGATCTACGGAGAGCTCGCGGCCTCGTGGTATTCCGGTCGAGCACTCGCGGCAAGTGACTTGCTCGTGTCCTCGATCAAGCGGTCACCGATGCTCGCACTTGCGTGGGGCGCTGTTCATGCCATCGAGGCCGGTGGTGCGCTGTTCACCCTCGGAATAGGCGGCGTCCTCGCCGGTGTGTTTTTTATTGTGGTCGCACCGGTCATGGGGGCAGAGAAGTCGGGACCGATCGTTTCTCTGAAGCGGAGCGTGAACTTGGTGTCATCACGGATCGGACACTCTGGATCGGTCTTTGCGTTGTCCGGTGCGGGTGCGCTGGTGATGCGCATCGTGATCGAGTTCGCACCAAGTTTCCTCGGTCTCGAGCTTCTTGGGCTGCCGCTCTGGTTGACCGCCGGTGTCGTCGATCTCCTCGCGACCGTTGTGGCCACGGCCTTCGTCGCTGCGGTGTCTACGGTCTTGTACCTAGATCTGCGTGTGCGCCATGAAGGCATCGACCTAGACATGGCGATGTCGCGTGCATTTTCTTCGACTCGACCGTCGACTGGCGGTGGTCGCCGTGGCTGAGCTGTCGAACGACGAAGCCAGTGATCTCGCTGATGAGATCCTGCTTCGGAACGAGTTCTTGCCGTCTCGAGAGCCCGGATTCTTCGGTCGGTCCGTGGACCTCGTCATCGAGGAGATCGGCGACCTGCTCGGCCGAATATTCGGTGCGATCTTC